>JAGRJP010000120.1:5542-26821 GCA_020442665.1 Lysobacterales bacterium | reverse complement strand
TAGGCGATACTTTTGTAATTTTTGGTGGCTGGCGTGATCAGGCAGGAATCAGTCGGAGTCGTAATGTTGCGGTTGTCGGAGATATTCCGACACAACAAGAAAGACCTCAAAAAGTCCCATTCGCCTTATTCTTTTTCGCAGTAGCATTGAGTTTGGTGATTTTCACCAAGTTGAAATTGTCAATTGCCTTGTTGACCGGTGCCATCGGGATGATAATTACGGGAGTGATTCATATTGATGAAGCCTATCGTGCAGTAAGCTGGAAGACCGTTTTCCTGCTTGCATGTTTAATTCCTTTAGGATATGCAATGGAACACACCGGAACAGCGGCTTGGGTCGCTCAGCAAACGATTACGCACCTTGGTAGTGTCAGTCAGTATATTTATCAGTTGGCAATTGCTATATTGGCAACTGTTTTTTCACTGGTCATGTCAAATGTTGGTGCAACGGTATTGCTGGTTCCTTTAGCGATTAATATTGCATTGGAAACTGGTGGAAACCCGGCTATTTATGCCTTAATTGTTGCGTTGGGAACTTCCAATGCTTTTATATTACCAACTCATCAAGTGAGTGCTTTGATTATGGGACCGGGCGGTTACAAAGTTAAAGACTTCTTGCGTGTGGGAAGTTTGATGTCGATTATTTTTATCGCTGTGATGCTGATAACTGTTAATTTGTTTGTATCGACTTGATGTCATATACCGTTAACGAATTTCGCTTTACAATATTTTCACTACTGATAGAATGACAACTCGATTGTAAAACAGGAAAAAACTATGAAAATTTCAAACTGGGAACAATTACCTGATGACTTCAAATTCGACTATTCTCAAAAAGATTTAGAACTATTGTGGGATGAATTGCATGCAGGTGACTGTTATCAATATCCTCTGAATTTGGAAGGATATGATGAGTCTGTTCTTAAAAAACAAGCCGACGCCTGGTTGGATTATCATAACGGGGATTTTGAAGGTGCTGCAAAGAAAGGTCTTGAGCTGGCTGAACATGGTGCTGTTATTCTGGCGAAATCGGTCGCTACCTATTGTGACTATTTGTGCGAGGACGAAGATCTGGCATTGGAGTTACTGACTGATGCTATGGAATTTTGTGAGGAAGCTGTTGAGTCATTGCCAGATTGTGCGAATGCTCAATTTGTAAATGCTTTGCTTATTGGTCGATATTCTCAGAGGATTTCTATCACTAAAGCGTTGAGCAAGGGACTAGGCGGTAAAGTCAAAAGATATCTCGATAAAACTTTAGAACTTGAGCCTAATCATGCCGAAGCTCATACAGCGTTGGGCTTGTATCATTCGGAAATTATTAACAAAGTAGGCTCAATGATTGGTGGTTTGACTTATGGAGCAAAAAAATCTATTGCAATTGAACACTTTGAAAAATCAATCGAGTTGACTCCGAATATTCCAATCACTTCAATTGAGTACGCAAATGGCTTGATGTTGCTTGAAGGCGATAAAGCGTCTGACAAAATTTATGAATTGTATGAGCATGCCGTCAATCAGGAAGCCAAAGATGCGATTCAAAATTGCGATATCAGCTTTGCCAGCGACCAATTGGAAGAAGTATAATGAAGTTTTTCCTGACATTTTTCTTGTTTGCAGGACTCAATGCCTCGGCACAAGTAATAACTGATGAATCCAATAGTGAAGAAACATTGCTTGATGAACATCAGGAAATCCCTAGCTACCGATATGTTTCACTTAAAGATAATAAAGTTTTTGATGTGGAAATAATCGTATTTGCTTACCTCAACCCTTTACCAAATAACAAAACTTATACAAATAAACCAATATTCGATGATTCCAATGCCATTGAACTGGATATGAAACCCGAAGACTTAAGCTTTCAAGTTAAAGAGGAATCTAATGAATCTGAAAATTTAAATAACAACACCGAATTAACTGTGTCGATTGATGGTTCTGAAGAGGAAGATACACAGGTTCTGGTATGGTTTGAGCATAATCTGGAGCAGTACGAATTGTTACCGATTTGGGAGAGATTGCAGAATCAAAGCCACATAGTACCTCTGTTACACAAAGCATGGAGACAACCTGAAACACCTTTCGATGCCCCTCAATATGTGAAGTTATCCAACATAATGTTAGAGATTGAGCAAGATGAAACGAACGAAGCCCCGTTTTCCGAATCAGAAGACGCAGTTTTAAACAATAATAAAATTGTAGAAAATAATATTGATTCCGAACATTTTGGAATTTTTCTTAACAGAGAACTTAAAGATTCACTCGAATTTTCACAAGAATCTAAAATGTATTATACAGATTTCAGCGTTACTGGGAGTGTTGCTCTTTCACAAGGTCGGTATCTGCATTTCGGACATTTGCTCAATCTCTTTCGATTAGCTCAGGATGCTGATACTAAAGCTATTAGCAATATGGTTTTTTCTTTAGAAGAAAGAAGACGTCTGGAAGCAGATGGTTTGCATTACTTTGATTCCCCTTGGTTTGGGAGTATTGTGAAAATCACAACTTATAAAGGCGAAGTTGAAGCTACTAGTGAAATAACAGGAACTGACTAGCTATCGAGAATTGGAATTAGCCAAGTATTTTTCTTCAATATAATCAGCTAATAACGGTCTGTCAAAATAATATCCCTGAAACTTGTCACATCCCATTTCTAATAACATGTGGTGTTGTTCTTTGGTTTCGACACCTTCTGCTATAACTTCTAATGATAAGTCTTCAGCCATACCGATGATTGTTCTAACGATGGTTCTGGCTTCACTGTTTTCAACAATATCTTTAACAAATGAGTAATCAATCTTTAATTTGTCAAAAGGAAGTTTTTTGAGATAACTCAATGATGAATATCCGGTTCCAAAATCATCAATTGCCAGACGTATTCCTAAATCTCTGAGCTTTTCGAGTGTATTTACTGTTTCTCTGACTTTGTCAACGAGTACGGACTCTGTAATTTCGAGCTCAATGAGAGAAGGAGGAATTTTGTACTTTCGTAATAGGTAATTTAAATATTTTACGATGTCATCATCATGAAGTTGTAGTACTGAAATATTGATGGTAACAAAGGGAAGTTGCTTGTATGTTTCTGACCATTTTTGCAATTGAATGATAACCTGCTCAATCACCCAATAACTGATTGGAATGATTAATCCGCTCTCTTCTGCTGCACGAATAAAGTCAGATGTACTGTAAATCTTTTCTTTATCAGAGTTCCAACGAATCAGTGCTTCCAAACCGATGAAGTCAGCTTTTGCTCCGGACATTTGTGGTTGGTATTGGATATAAAAATCCATTGTCTCAAGTGACTTATGCAAGTCAGACACCAATTGATGATGCCTTAAAATATCTTCATACATTTTGGGTTCAAACACAGCAATTCCATTTCTTCCACGGGCTTTAGCCTGGTACATGGCAATATCTGCTTTTTGCATAACCTCTTCGTAAGTCCTTGCATGATAAGGAAAAATAATGATTCCAATACTTGCGGTAATAAATAAATCATGACGATTAATCACAATTTTTTCTGTTAAAGATTCCAAAGCTGAATGTGCAACTTCATTGGCGTGTTCATAGATGTCTGAATAATTTTCATACTCGGTTTTTAATAATAAAATAAACTCATCTCCCCCAATTCTGGCAACTGTATCCTTAGATGAGACGATTGATTTTAAACGCTCCGAAATAATTCTCAAGAGCTGATCTCCGGCAGCGTGACCCAAAGAGTCATTCACATTCTTAAAGTAATCCAAGTCGATGAACAATAAGGCATTTTGATACTTATTCGACACTTCCTGTTTTAACTCTAAAACGACACGATTTTTTAATAACTCGCGATTAGGTAACTGTGTCAACTCATCGTGATGTGCCATGTAGTTAATTTTTTCCAGGTATTTTTTCTCTTCGGAAACATCGACGGCAACAGTGAGTACAGCTGGAACATCATCTTCTGTTAATAATGGAACTTTAGATAGATTAAAGACTTTCTTCTCGCCATTTTTGTATGTTGTAATTTCTTTAAATACCGTTCTTTTCCCTTGTTCAATTAACCTCTCATCGCCTTCAAAAAAATCAGTAAAACTTGGATTATCCTTCCGGGGTTTAGGGATTGGAGTGGCATCATCCGATTTTACATCAAAAAAGTCGGCTGCATTATTATTAACGAGATTGAAATTCTCAGCTTCATCTTTTACATAAATAATATGCGGAACCAGATTAATAATTTGTTTCAGCTGTTTACTTTGGTTAATGTGCTGATGAGTGTGCTTTCTGATTTGACGTTTGAGATAGTACAAATTTATCAGAAAAGCTATAACTAACAGTACAGCAATCGCAAAACCATATTTAATCCACGTTGGAATGATTATTCCTTGAGAGGTACTCAACCATTTATTTCTTAGTTTGGTATAAGGAGATAAAGGATCATCTTTCCACGATCGCATATAGGAATCAATTGCATCTAAGAGTTTTGTATTACCGTTATTCTTGGAGACAGCAAAATGGGCATTTGTGGGATTAAACATGACTGAAGAACGTACAATATCGTATTTTCTTTCATAGGTAACACCAACGATACTTCCTGAAACAGCACCAGCAACTTCATTATTGACCAATTTCTCAAAGGCAACGTCGTAATTGGCAACATATTCTATCAAACAATTCACTTTGAATTTTTCACACATTTCCTGGATTCCAGTCGAATGGATATCATCTTTAACAACTGCTATGGGTTTATTGTCAAAATCTAGAACGTTTCGTAAATCATTATCTTCATTGACATAGACCTGCCCCCAACCGGTAATAAAAATTTCTTTCGAGAAGTTAAAATAATTCATCCTTTCCTGCGAAAAGGCAATGAATGTCATTATATCAATTTCGCCGGTTCTGGCTTTTTCATAAATCTCAGACCAAGTTCCGGTTTTCCATTGAATTTGCCAGTTTTCTCTTTGACCAATTTCTTTTAGAAAATCAACAATCATCCCTGATGGTTCTTTACCATCTGTGATGTAGATCATTGGTGGAGCGTGTGTGAGTCCAATGGAAACTGAGTTTGGAGATTTGAGATTGTTTTGGGCATAAACCAAATTACTTATCAGTAATAAAAAAAGTAACTTAGCTAAGGTTTTGAACATTTCGGAAAACAACTCTAATGTTCCGATACAATACACCATTTCACAAATAAATTCCAGAGAAACAAATTTCTATTTTTTTGTAGCTAGTAAAGTCGCTCGTGTTGGAGGAGGGTAGCCTTCAATGGTTTGGGTTTTATCTTTATTTAGAAACTGTGCCAGGGAATGAAACTTCATCCACTCGGTGGTTCTTTGTTCAGTTATCGTTGTGGTTGATACATCAACACATTTGATGTTAGTAAATCCGGTTCTTTGTAGCATGATTTCGAGCATTGAAACAGATGGTAAAAACCAGACATTCCGCATTTGAGCATATCGGTCGGTTGGAATCAGACAAGTCGATTCATTGCCATCAACAACCAATGTTTCTAAAATCAACTCTCCACTAGTTTTCAGTGTGTTGTGAAGTTGCTTTAAATGCTGAATAGGTGATTTTCTGTGATATAGAACTCCCATCGAAAAAACCATATCGAAAGTGGTTATTTCTTCCGGAAAGTCATTCATTATTATTGGCAGAACTGCAAATCCACTATTGATGTATTTTTCAATGCTCCAGAATTGAATGATTTGTAAAATTCCCGGATCAATTCCCATTACCAATTTTGGGTTATGTTTAAGCATTTTAAACATATAGAATCCATTTCCGCTACCGACATCTAAAATAGTCTTGTATCTCATATCCGGTAAATGTTTTTCAATCCTTTGCCACTTCATAAATGATTGCCACTCCGAATCAATGTATGTGGAAAACATATCAAAAGGACCTTTTCGCCAAGGAATGAGTTGTTTATAGCACTCATTCACCTGCGATAAAATAGAGTTATCTAAATTTTTTGCAGTGCATTCAATTGCATCGGAGATTTCACAATGCTCAATGCTTTCTATTTCGGGAAGATTCTTATAAGCATCATGCCAGCGTGGAAAATCTCCCGAGATGGGGTTAATGAGTTTATCTTCGGTAAACTTTTTGAGTTTTTCTATGCCATAAGGATCAATTTCAATTTCTGACAGTTTCGACCAAAATGAATCGTATAGATGAATCATGAATAAAGTTTATTTGATAGCAATAAATGATGAAAAGTTAAAACATTGAAACCATTTGAATATGCTTTTGAAACCCACATCAGAAAGACGTTGAAAGATTTCATCTTCAGAGTCGGGTACTAATACATCTTTCAATGCTTGCCTTTTTTGTTGAATTTCCTTGTTCGAATAACCATTGATTTTTTTATAAGCATGATAATGATCAATCATAAAATCATCCGTTGCGTTACAACCGGAAACTTTTTCTGAGAGTATAAAGATACCTCCGTTATTTAATCCTGAAAATATATTCTCAATGACTTTTTGTCGTTGATTTTGAGGTAGAAATTGTAAAGTAAAATTACTCACAATGACCGAAGCATTTTCTATTTTATGATTCAGAATATCATCCTGATGAACTACTATTTGTTCATCCAGGTTTTCTTTATTCACAATCGCCTGACATCTTTTTATCATTGATACAGATGTGTCAATGGCGTGAATCGTGTAATTTTTTTTCTCAATCGCTTTGGCAATTGTGACCGAAACAGCTCCTAAGGAACAACCTAAATCATAAATGTTGCTGTTTTCCTGTGAGTATTTCATCGCAAACATAGCAATTGACTTTAATATGGTTTCATAGCCGGGAACAGAGCGTTGAATCATATCACTAAAAACTTCAGCAACTTGTTCATCAAAAGCAAATGCTTTGACAGACTCAAACTGTTTTTCGAAAAGAGTGTCTTTGTTTTGTTGAATTGTTTTCTGCATGGGGCGCTATTTTATGTAATAATATCTCAAATAGAAAATCTAAATAAGAATTTATGAAAAGATATGCTTTAATCACAGGAGCTTCAGCCGGTATTGGCAAGGAGTTTGCCTATCAACTCGCTGAAAGTGGTTGGAATTTATTGTTAATAGCACGCAGAGAAGAGTCATTAAAGGAAATTTCTGAGGATTTAATCACAAAATATGGCATTGATGCCCGATATTATATAGCCGATTTGTCAGAGGAGTTACAACCGCAGAAAATTTATGATTTTTGCAATCGTGAGAAATTGAATATTGCTATGCTGGTCAATAATGCCGGTTACGGAGTGCCAGGTGATTTTGAAAAAAGTGATTGGAAAACGCATAAAGATTCATTGCAAGTGATGCTCAATAGCGTTGTTGAGCTTTGCCATTTGTTTTACCCTCAAATGCTTGAAAACGAATATGGTAGAATTATCAATGTGGCTTCTCTGGCAGGTTTCGCACCACCAACAGCAGGACATACTTTGTATGGTGCAACTAAGTCCTTTTTGATTCGATTTTCACACAGTTTGAATTTGGAAGGAAAAGACAAAGGAGTTCATGTAACCGCTTTATGTCCGGGTTTTACATATACAGAGTTTCACGATGTGAATGGCACCAGACAAATGGTGTCACAATTGCCGAAATTTATGTGGATGAAAAGCAAAGATGTGGTAAAACAAGGAATAATTGCCGTTGAAAAGAATCAGCCGGTAAAAGTTAATGGTAAAATAAACAGAACTATAGCTGCGATGAGTAGTGCATTACCCGATTGGGTTACTCGCGCGTTGTTTGCAGGAAAAACTAACAAGTACAGAAAGAGATGAGTTTTTTAGACGAATTAGCCAGTAATAACGACGAAAACAATAACGAACAGCCGAAAGGTGATAATCGTCAATTATGGGAAAGTTGTTTCAAATACTTTCAGCATTTCACATCAATTCTGCAAAAAGAAGATAAGAAGTTTGATTCCGAATTCAGTTTGATATCATTGGACACAAAAAGAGAGTGTCAAATTTGTGGACCTTATGAAATTAAACGCGCCGGAGCTGGCAATGAGCTCAAGCTGGAACTTAAATTCAATACAGTCTTGAAACAAGGTGTTCAAGTGAGTCGTAACGATATGCGCTCTGCTGAGATTCTGAAACAAAAACTCAGCAAAGACAGCAGTATTTTATCCAGCGTTAAAAAAGCTCCTGAACATGGTTTTTTAGTTGAGATTAATACGAGGATTCCTTCAATTTTTAAAATTATACTGAGAGATGAAAAAGATTTTTTCATTCAGTATATCAATATCGGTAGCAGTTCTAACCGTATAAAAAGACTAGATATCAAAAATATCAATGAGCAATACATGGATGGCTTGGCAAAATATATTCTTGGGAAAAATCCAGAACTTTATACCGAGAAAATTAGTGATCAAGCCATTACCAAAATCAGGGAAAAACTGGAACTTGCAAAAAGGTTGGAAGAGCACCACAAAGCTCAGGAAGAGGCACGAATTCAAGCAGAAAAGCAAAAAGCTGAAAAGGAAAAACAAAACAAATCTAAAAAATCTCTATTCAAAAATTTATTTGGAAAGAAATAAGCTCTCTCAAAGAAGCTGAACATATTCGGCTTCTTTACTCTATTAAATAAAATCTGATTGATAACTTTATTGGAGTAAATTTTACCGTTTGGTATAATCGAGATATTAATTTCCTTTTTGATATAAATGCTGAAATCTGTTTTATTCAATAATGACTCTAAGTCGAGCTCTGTTCCTGAAGAGAGCCATTTTAGCTTGTGGGTTGAAACTGTTATTGAGGAACATGGAAAATTTTTTGAGGTGAGTATTGAAATTGTTGACGAACAAACCAGTCAAGAACTCAATAACACTTATCGTCACAAAGACAAACCAACCAATGTTTTATCGTTTCCTTTAGAATTACCTGAATGTGTGGAAAGTGAACTCGTAGGTGACTTAGCAATTTGTGCTGATGTGGTTGAAAAAGAAGCGATTGAGCAAAACAAACCATTATTAAATCATTGGGCACACATGACGATTCACGGGTGTTTGCATTTGCTCGGATATGATCATGTTGATGAACAGCAAGCCGAAGAAATGGAATCCCTTGAAATAAAACTTTTAGCAAAACTCAATATACCGAACCCCTATGACTAATATCATCATTGAATGCAATGTTTGTAAACATCAATATAAAGTTCACGAAGGCAGAGTCGGAGAGAAGTTTCATTGCTTTTGTGGAAATACCCTAACAGTCCCATCAGTAAGAATCCATGATGCAGCAGTTGTGCGTTGTTCATCTTGTGGCGGAGCTCGTGGTAAAGACAGAGAGCCATTTTGCAGCTATTGCGGATCGAGTTTTACCATTCACGAAAGAGACTTAAATACTATTTGTCCGCACTGTATGACCCGGATATGCTCAAAAGCCAAGTTTTGTCATTCCTGTGCAACTCCAATTGCATCTGAAGATGTGGAATTTGATAAAACAGATATGGATTGCCCGGTTTGCGATAACGTAAAGTTGCATTCACGAAAGATGGACTCTCATGCATTTAGTATGAAAGAATGTTCTCATTGTGCCGGTTTATGGATTACTGCGGATGTTTTCAAACATTTGGAACGTAAAGCACAAAATGAAGTGGCATCAGGTGTTGAAAGCGGCGTCAAGGAATCTAATATTCAGCATTCTGCTCAGTCCCGTGAAACACCGACGAAGTTCTATCGACAATGTCCACAATGCCAACAATTAATGAACCGCAGAAATTACGCTCAAGCCAGCGGTATTGTCGTTGATGTTTGCAGCAAACACGGAATCTGGTTTGATATTCATGAATTGGATGAAGTGCTTCAATATATTCGCTCCGGACAATTACTTCAACAACAGCAAAAAGCAGCCAGGAAAGCCAAACAGGAAGTCACAAAAGCAAAAGCTAAAGTTCATGCTGAAAAGCAAACAGCAATTTATACTAAAAGCTATGATATATCCAATCGCTCCAGTATTCTGACGGATATTATTGAATGGCTGGTTGATAAGTAAAGTTGAAATGAAAGTCCAACGATTGAGTTGGACTTTCAAAGACTGGTTTAAAAATGGTAGTTAACACCAACAACAAAATTATTCATGCTTTGTTCTACCTCTACAGTATAATCATCAATTCCAATATTTCCTCTGTCTTCAAAAAGTATATTTCCTTCTGTTCCAAAGTCTAAACGATTGAATTCTCCAAATAGTGAGAAATTTTCATTGAATTTATGTTCAAGTCCGAGACCTACAGTCCAACCTGTTAGATTTTTACTTTTGTAAAAATCAATTGGTGGAGTCCAAGTTGGGTCAACATCATTATAAACTTGCTTGGATTGCGCCCATCCTCCTTGGAAATAGAGAAGTGAAGAGTCGTTAAAGGTATAGCCTATGCGACCGGTAATTGTGTATAAATCTTTGGATTTATACCAAAAATAGTTTTCCGAACCGGTACCACCTTCAAAAACATGTTTGCCATCAATATCCGCATTTTGGGCAGTGATTTTTGTTCCGAAAACCCAGTTTGTAGTCAAATCCATATCGCAACCGAGCTGCAAACCATAAGTGCTTCCTGATGAGTCTGCACTCCCTGCATAGTGTCTGGTTGAATCTCCTTGATATAAGGTATTAACGGTTCTGTTATCTCCATTGGCATAGCTTCCGTTTAAACCAAAATAACATCCCTCCCAATCTGAAGCGTATAATTGGCTTGCAGAAAAAATTGCAATTATTGGTAATATAGTTTTTTTCATATTGTCTCCTAGTCTATTAAGTTCTAATGGTGGGAATATTTTAGTTTCTGATAAGTTATTAGTTAGTTAAGGTGATGTTAATGTTTTATAAAAAATTCCGAAAAGAATGTTTAGCTGGAGTGTTAAAAATATTTTGTATAGAATTAATAAATAGTGTGTTTGCTCTAGACAAATAAGATTTAATAGGCAACATCAAAATCGAGGATAAATAAATGACAGTTAAAAAAACATTGAATAAAAAAGCCGGAGTTAAGAAAACTACAGCTAAAAAAACAACAACTAAAAAACCAAATTTAGCCGGAAATATCATGGAATCAGCCAATGAAATCTGGTTAGCGGGTTTGGGCGCGTTCGCCAAAGCTCAACAAGAAGGCGTAAAAATCTTTAATAAATTGGTTGATGAAGGTAAAGGTCTTGAGAAAGTTATCAAGAAAAGTTCCCAAAATGCGACTAAGGAAGTGAAATCCAAAGTCAGTCAAGTGAAAGGAAAAGCGAGCCAAGGTTGGGATAAGTTGGAAAATATTTTTGAAAATCGTGTTGCAAAAACTTTGCAAAAATTAGATGTGCCAACTAGTGAAGAAATCACAGCACTTTTGAAAAAAGTAGAATTGCTTGCTACTGAAGTTTCCAAATTAACTGGAAACTATGTTGCGGATGTCAAAGATGCAACAAAAAAAGCCGTTGCTGAAGCTAAGCCAGCGGTAAAAAAAGTTGCAAAGAAAGCAACTAAAAAAGTAAGCACTAAGGTTACTAAAGAATCTTAAACTGCTATCTTATTTGAACATCACCAACTCAGTCAGAGATCAAGTTGGTGATGTTCACATACTCCTCTATAGTAATTGATTCGGGACGTAGTTTTGGGTCGATTGCCAGTTTCTCAAAATCATCATCAGTCAAAATTCCTTTCAGATTATTTTTTATAGTTTTTCGGCGTTGTCCAAATGCTTGTTTAACCAAACTCTCCATTTTTTGTAAATCAACAATTGGAATTTCCTGCTTTTTTACTAAACGTACAATCTGAGAGTCTACTTTTGGTTGCGGATGGAAGGACTCCGGTTTGACGATAAAAAGTTCTTCACAATCAAAAGCATATTGCAACATTACACTTAATCGCCCGTAGGCTTTTGTTCCAACTTCTGCACAGATTCTTTTTACCACTTCTTTTTGCAACATAAATAGCATATCGCTGATGTTTTCTGATTGATACAGAAAACGAATCAGTAAAGGCGTAGAAACATTATAAGGAAGATTGCCGATGATTCGGCAATTGGGTTCGGTCAGCTCCAGTTCCAAAGCGTCTTGATGGAGTATGGTAACATTAGGCTTGGTTGCAAATTGAGCTTTCAAAGCCGGAACTAAATCATCATCAATTTCGACGAGTTGAACATGGTTACAATACTCAACCAAATGATTGCTCAGAGCCGCTTGTCCCGGGCCGATTTCGTAAATAGTGTCATTTTCTTTTGGAACAAAAGCATTGATGATTCGCTCAATAACGCTATGGTCTTGGAGAAAGTTCTGCCCGAAACGCTTTTTGGCGGAGTATTTGTTAGACATGATTGACCAACTTTCTCGTGAGTCTGATGGATTCCAGCAAACTATCGGCGGAGGCAATATTTTTCCCGGCAATGTCTAATGCTGTTCCATGATCAACGCTAGTGCGGATAAATGGTAAACCTAAAGTGATATTGACAGACTTACCAAATCCGGCATATTTAAGCGGAGCTAATCCTTGGTCATGATACATGGCTAAAACAGCATCATATTTTTTTAGTTTTTCAGGTGTGAACAAACTGTCAGCTGGAATGCTTCCATAAACATCATGACCTAGTTGTTGAAGTTCCTTTATGAGAGGGTTGATGGTTTCAATTTCTTCCATACCCAGATGCCCATCTTCACCGGCATGAGGATTGAGTCCGCAAACAGCAATTTTAGGTTTTGATATCTTAAATTTTGTCTGCATATCTTCAATGAGAATATTTAGCGTTTCAGTCAGAGAGTCACGATTTATGTGATTAGCAACTTCTTTGAGTGGAAGATGAGTGGTTGCCAGAGCAACTTTCATGTGTTTGTTGAGTAACATCATCACAACCTTTTTAGTTCCACTCAATTCCGCCAGATATTCAGTATGTCCAGAGAACTTATATCCTGCTTGGTTGATGATTCCTTTATGAAGAGGACAAGTAATCATTGCCGAATACTCACCGTTCATGCATCCAAGTGCTGAATGGTTTAATATCTCAAGAACATATTTTGAGTTTTTATAATTTAGTTGTCCGAGAGTTACTTCTTCGCAAACAGGTATGTGAAAGCATTGAATGTTTTGAGTAGAACTTTCATGATTAGGACTATTGACTGTTAGATTTAAATTATGATTTGAAATATGGTTTCGTATCAGGTTTTCATCGCCGATGACAATGCAATCATTCAACTGCTTTTGCAAAGCTAACTTGGCGACCAGTTCAACTCCAATACCTGCCGGTTCGCCAAGTGTAATCGCAATTTTTTGTGTCACTTATAATTAAATTCGGGTTTCTACGAATGCTTCGCCACGAATTTCTCTCAACCAACTTTCAATTTCTTCGTCCATCTTTCGTGCATGAATCGCGCGTCTGGCTTGTTCTCTTTTAAGTTCCTCTGAAATGTCAGTTTCTTTTTGTCCCAACTTTTGAACGATATGCCAACCTGCCTGAGTTTGAAATGGAGCTGACATTTCATTATCTTCCAGACTTTTTACCACATCTCCAAACCGTTGACCAAATTTGTTGATTTCAAACCAACCCAAATCTCCACCTAAAGGTGCTGAACTGACATCATCGGATTTTTCTTCTGCAATTTTAGAAAAATCTCCACCATTTTGTAGTTGTTTGTATAGGTCGTTAATCATTTCCATGCCTTGAGAAGGAGTGACCAACTCAGAGTTTTCAATCAAAATGTGGCGTGCATTATATTGTGTAATCATTTGCGCGGCATCTTCGCGAGAGTCTTCCAGCTTGATAATGTGAAATCCGTTTGCACTTCTAACAGGATGAGTGTACTCACCCACTTTC
Source organism: Lysobacterales bacterium (assembly GCA_020442665.1). GTDB lineage: Bacteria > Pseudomonadota > Gammaproteobacteria > Xanthomonadales > Marinicellaceae > NORP309. The sequence continues at coordinate 13,053 of JAGRJP010000120.1, read as the reverse complement.
ATAACCTTCAATTGATCGGAAAACAGAGTGGGAAGTTCATTGGTTTTACGCCATCCTAAATCACCGCCTTCCAATGCTTTTTGCCCGTCTGATAACTCTGTAGCCAGTTTTGAAAAGTTTTCTCCTTGTTCCAAAGAGGTATATATATTGTTGACTTTGTTTTTTGCTTCATCGACTTCTTGTTCAGAAGCATTGGCATCCAGTGCTATGAGTATGTGGCTCAGACGAACTTCTTTTTGGGACAATTCGTTGTCAGCGAGGAACAAATCAATTTCATGTTCGCTGACTCTGACACTTTGATTGGCGAGCCCGTTACGAATTTTTTCAGTTTTGATTTCGCGACTCATTTCATTTCTGAATTCCGCAAAATTTAAACCGTCATTTTCAAGAGCCATTTGCATTTGTTCTAAAGTCAGATTATTTTGTCTGGCAACCTGAGATAAAGCCGCATCAATTTCGGACTCTGAAACTCTCACACCGGCAGCATCCGCCTTTTGGATTTGCAATTCTTGTAATATTAATCTGTCAAGCACTTGCTCATCAAGAACAGACTTAGGTGGCAGCTGACCGCCTCTTGCATTTAATTGTTTAACTACGTTATTGACAGAACGATCCAGCTCACTTCTGAGAATGATTCCATCTTCAACAACAGCGACAATTTCATCCAGAAGTTGTTCAGCAGTTGCAGTTGAGTTTAATTGTGTCGCTAGTAAACTCGAAATTAGTATCTTTTTTATCATGTTTTAAAATTCCTCTGAATATCCCATAATTGATTGTTTCAGCAAACGTCGTGGATTTCTACCCAAAGCACCCAAGCCATTTAATTGCAGCTCAAAATAAATTCCGTTATTCACATCACCTTGTTCATTATAAACATACCGTCTGGCAACCAATCGTGTTGCCCAACAACAATTCTTATGTTCAATGCCGGCAATGGCTTCGATGGTTTGATTCGCATCTAATGAATAATTCCAACGAGCGATAAATCTGTTGTTTAATCCTATGGGTAGGACAACAGAACTGTCTAACTGTTCAATTTTACCTCGTCTGTATCTGTAGGCGAAGTTAAACACGGAATTATTTTTCGCTTTATGCTGGATTCTTACCAGTGCGCGCTCAGAATCATCAAGCTCAGTATCCCAGTTTAAACTCATGCTGAGTTTCCAATTGCGATAAAAATAATTGAACTCTGAAATGATTGGTGAAGAGTTCGATGTCTCAATTGTGTCATCCAAAGCTACTTTTCGGTCGGAAAAATAGCGGATTTGTCCAACTGTCAAATTCCATTTTTCATCGCCATTGGCGTCGAAATTTCTCTGTGTTAACCCAACAGAAAGTTGATTGGCATCTGTTTGTCTGTCAGCACCCGAAAACGAATTCTCCTGAAACAGAATGCTTCTGCCAAATGTCAGTTCATGGGTATCAAACAATGGTATATCTGATTGATCTTCATACGGAACTCTTAAGTAATATAAACGAGGTTCTAAACTGCTAAATCCACCATCATCATTTTGTTTTTCAAAATAAATGGAATAATCCAGCGAAGCAATTGGAAGTGAACGGTTTTCCTTAAGGAACTCAGTGTTTGAGAATTCTAAATCAGAATAATTCCAATTTGTATAGCGATAAGCCAGTCTTGGGGTCAGTTTTGAATAATTGTTCTGAAATGTTTTTTGCAAATAGGGCATTGCATCCAGACGATTTGCTGTGATGGAATCCTCTCGATAAAAACCGGACCAATGGACATCAACTCCATAATTTAAAGTGCTTGTAAGTGAGTTGTTAAACCAAGAATAATTAATTTCAGGTAATGTTTGATAAGGTTGTCTGTTAAGCGGTATGGACTCACTAATAATTTGATAATCATCAAAAGAAGCTGCAAATTTCCATTGCTCGCCAAATCCTTTGAAGTTTAGAAAAGAATACAAATAAGATTGTGATGTTGCGTAAATATTATTTCCAAAGTCTTCAAAAAACTGATTATCGCTCACATTCGCCAGCTTAGTGTTGAAAGACCAATTTTTACCTAATCTATGCGAGTGGATGAACTCCAAATAGCCTCTGTTATCGTCAAATTCCTTATCATTAGACATATAACTGCCACTCAACTCTCCTGCATAATCCTGACCTAAATATCTGTATTCAGCGCTGAGCATAGCTCCACGATCCGTCATATATCTCGGTGTAATCGTCGCATCCATGTTTTCAGCGATGTTAATGTAATAGGGAAGCGCCAAGTCAAAACCACTGCGTGATGAATTACGAACTTCGGGAATTAAAAAACCGGTCATTCTTTGATTTGCAAGTGGTAGTTTGGCATAAGGTAAATGTAATATAGGCACATCTTTGAAGTAAAGAGTTGTTTTACGAAACTTGCCAATTTGGGTTTCAGAGTCTAATTCAGCCGATTTGGCTTTGATATACCATTGCTTATCATTGGCTGGGCATGTGGTATAAGTCATGGATTTTAAATGGCTCCGGTTTTTTTCTGTATTGACAGCATCTGCTTCTCCATTGGCTTTGGTGTCATGAACAAAGTATGAAATTTGTGACAACTCTGTTTTTTCATTATTGGTATCCATAACCGCGCCGGCAGCATTAATAGTTTGTTTTTTATCTTGATAAATCAGAGGAGTTTGAATATCAATGATGCCATTTTTGTCGTCATAATTTATTTTTTCAGTTTTAACCTTTTGATCTTGCATGGAAATACAAATATCGCCATCCAGTTGATAAGTGTTGTTTTCCAATGGTGTAATATGAAAGGCTTCAATGACCGTATCATTTGAAACCTCTGTTTCAGGACAAATTCGCTCTTGCTGAACATCTTCTTCCAGATAGCATTCGGCGTAAACATTTGTTGTTAAGAGAAAATAAATAAATCCGGATAGAATGAATTTGTACATATAAACTTTTGTTAAATATTCGAGTTTCTATTTTACAACAGATGCGACATAATTTAATATGTGAATGATAGAATGTCTGTTGATATTCATGTTTTTCCACGAAAATCACAGCGGATTTCGTGATTATTTTTTTATTTTATCAAGGGGTAATAATTATGGCTGGTAAATTTGTAATTTCAAAAGGTAAAGACGATAAAGATTATTTTGTATTAAAAGCTGGTAATGGTGAAGTGATTCTTCAGTCTCAAGGCTACAAGTCGGCATCAGGTTGTGAGAACGGAATTGAGTCTGTCAGAGAGAACTCTCAGGATGAGTCTAAATTTGAGTGTAGAGAAGCCAAAGACGGTCGCACATATTTTGTGTTGAAAGCAAGTAATGGTCAGGAAATCGGCCGTAGCCAAATGTACAAAACGAAAAGTGGTTGCGATAATGGTATGGCATCGGTTGCAAAAAATGCTGCAGATGCAACTGTGGTTGATGAAAGATAATTATTCAAGTCAATCAATGGACTAAGAGCTCATTTTTTGAGCTCTTTTTGTTTGAGGAAGAGAAATGAATTGGTATAACGATGAAGAGCTGTGGCAAGTTTTCTATGATTGTATGTTCGATGAGGAAAGTTTCAAACTCGCTGAACAGCAAGTTACACAAGTCTTAGCATTGGTTGAACATAAAGTAGACGCGGTTCTAGATTTAGCCTGTGGACCAGGCAGACATTGTCTGTCATTTGCCAAAATGGGTATGAAAGTGATTGGTGTAGATAGTAGTGAATTTCTGTTAAGAAAGGCAAAAGAAAAATCAGATCAACAAAAACTGAGAGTGACATTCGTGCATGATAATATGCTGGATTACGTTTCTGAAAGAAAAGTTGACCTGATTGTAAATATGTTTAATTCTTTTGGGTATTTTGATACTCAAGAAGAAAATCAACAGTTAATCAATAATGTTTTTGCAAACCTTTCGGAAACCGGGACTTTAATCATCGATACCGTTGGAAAAGAAACGCTTGCCAGAACTATAGAACCAGTTCATTTGACAGAATATGAAAATGGTGATTTGCGAATCGAGAGACCTTTGTTGATTGATGATATGCAGGTTTTTTCGAATGAATGGATTTATATTAGCGGAGAGAAAGTATATCGAAAAAACTATCAGCATTTTGTTTATACGCCTATGGAGCTGAAAACCATGTGTTTTCAAGCAGGTTTTAACGAGGTGGATGTTTATGGTTCATTAGATGCAGAACCTTATGATTTGGAATCTGAAAGATTAGTCATAGTCGCAAAAAAATATTAACTATTTGATTTCAGCAATTGATTCGATTAACTCCAAATCAATAATTTCATTGGCATCATCTTTTTTAATTTTTTGGCTGGTTCTTTTATCCCTTTTTCCAGATTCGATTCGTTGTAGGTAGTAACTAACTTGATTCGAATTAAACCCATGTTTTTCCACGATTGTTTTTGCCCGATGATCGGCTTCTAATTCGACCTTTTCGCGTAATTTTTTATATTTTTTCTTTGGGAAGAAAAAGTCGGGGTTTTGGATTTTATCGGCTAATTGTTGATAATGTTTCAGCTCTAAATGAGCATTTTCATGAGCCAATATAACCGCCCATTGGTGTTTATTGTGAATCAACTTCATCATGGAAAGGGTAAAATAAACATCACCATTGATGGTAACATAAGCATTGTTATATTTTGATTTTATAAGCTTACAATTTTTCAATTGTTGTAAGTGTAAATCTTCAATGAGTTGCCGGCATTGATTGGAAAACCACTCTGATTTTATTTCATCATATTTATCCAAACTTGAATTATTGGATAAATCATCAAAAGAATTAGGCAATACTAAACTTGGGATAAGCAGAAAACAAAAAATAAAAAGAAATACTTTCACAGTACTAAAATTTAATTAAATCAGTGAGTTGAGGTTGCCAAACCAATAAACAAAGTACGAGTATTTGGATAATAATAAACGGAATCACACCTTTATAGAGTTTGACAGAGTCAATATCAACAGCTCCTTTAATGTAAAAAAGTGCAAAGCCGAATGGAGGAGTGAGGAATGAAGTTTGCAAGTTGATTGCAAACATAATTCCCAACCAAACAGGATCAAAACCTTGTGCCAGTAGAATTGGGCCGATGATCGGAATCACAATAAATGTAATTTCGATAAAGTCAAGAATAAAGCCTAACAGAAATATCGCAACCATGACAATAAATAAGGTAGTGTATTTTCCTCCGGGTAGGTCAACTAATAAAGCACGAACGATTTCATCTCCTGAAAAGCCTTTGAATACCAACGAAAACAAAGCGGCTCCAATTAATATCATAAATACCATTGCAGTGACTTTGACAGTTTCTCTTCCGACTTCCATTAATACAGACAGCGACAATTGTTTCTTGGCAAATGCCAATAGCATTGCACCAACCGCACCCACCGAAGCAGATTCCGTCGGAGATGCAAAGCCGCTGAGAATGGAACCCAGAACAGCAACAATGAGTAGCAATGGAGGAAGTAACGAGCCAAGGATTTCTAAAATGTTTTTTTTATTTTCAAATTGAATCGCCGGTGCTTTTTGAGGAGATTTGAAAACAATAATCAGCCAATACAAGGCATAAAACAAAACAAGTATGAGTCCGGGAATAATTGCTCCGGCGAATAAATCTCCAACAGAAACCGTTTTCGGAGAAAAAATTCCCATGTCAATCTGAGCTTGCTGGTAGGCGTTGGATAACACATCTCCTAATAAAACTAAAACAATTGAGGGTGGAATTATCTGACCTAAAGTACCTGTTGCACAAACTGTCCCGACACTTAATGACTCTTCATAGCCATTCTTTTTCATCACTGGCAAGGCCAGTAAACCCAGTGTGACAACCGTTGCACCAACGATTCCGGTGCTGGCAGCCAGCAGCATTCCCACAAACAGCAATGCAAAACCAAGTCCACCCCTCACTTTCCCCATTAATGCTGCCATGTTTTCAAGTAATGATTCTGCGAGTTTCGCTTTTTCAAGAACCAAACCCATAAAAACAAAAACCGGAACTGCCATGAGCGTAACATTAGTCATGATTCCATAAACACGATTTGGCATTGCCATCAGGAAAGAGGTATCGAACCAACCTGCAAACCATCCGGCTAAAGCAAACCATAGTGAAACACCACCGAGTGTGATTGCTACCGGATAACCAATGAGCAACGCTAATGCGATCGCAACAAATAAGCCTAGTGCCCAAATAATTTCCATTTAATCACGTCTCCAAAGTTTTGAAAGTGATGTGAGAATCATCAAGACCGGCATAATTATTAACAACGTTTTTAATGCATAGACAAAAGGTAATCCTCCGGCATCGGGTGAGGATTCGAGTTTTGATATGGATGACCAAACGTAATCGTATGAGGAAAATAAAATAAATCCAAAAAAAGGAATAAGCAGGAAAATAGTACCGAACAAGTCGATTTTTCGCTGTTTTTCCTTATTCATATTTTGATAGAAAATATCAATCCGAACATGGCTGTTTCTAGCATAAGCATAAACGATTCCCAGCATGAAAATGATAGAATGCAAATAAACAACTAACTCCTGGAATTTGATCGGAACAATGTTGAACAGGTATCTGATAGAAACCAGAACAAAGCTGCTAATTAGCATTACAAAAACCAAAACGGAGAGAGTCTCCCCTAATTTTCTCATATTTCTATTTGTTGTTTTTAAGGGCTCTAATGATAACAGAGTGTGAACACAGATTCTGTAAAAATTAAAATTTTACGATTTAAACAATTTGAAAGGAAAACAATAAGGAAGTTGATGATTTGATGGTGGGCCCGCCCCGACTTGAACGGGGGACCTGCCGATTATGAGTCGGACGCTCTAACCAACTGAGCTACGGGCCCTTGTTTGAGAGTTTTCTTGAAAACTCACAGAATAATAAGGATGCGTAGTATAACGGTTTGTTAAACAAATTGCATATAATTTTTTGTTCAGAAAGGAATTTTATATCTCAGCCGAAAGGGTAAGTGTAGTTCAGCTGAGATATTTATCAATAGATTTTATTCGAATCCGTTATCAAAAATTAAATCAGGGGTTTGAGGAATCAATGTGTTTGCTGATACAGTTGTATTCGCTGGAATTGTTGGGATATGCGCTGCATCTAAATATATTGTCCCTTGTTCTGGAGGACTATTAGTAGTAAAAGAAAAACTAAACAGCATTCCCCAATCCTGCTCATTGCTTGCATTTCCATTTACACTCAATAGTCCATTATTGTGAATAAATTGCCAATCATTTCCGATATTATGATCTGGATCGGCAAAAACAGGGTCTTGTAGTATGGCAGAATTGTTTAACTGAAGATGATAAGCGATAAACCTTGGATCAAATTCATAGTTTTCTATGGCGTAGTTGTAACGGTACATACCGCCTCCCAAATCAACTACTTTGACAGCAACCGTGAATTGACCTTCACGAGTTTCAACGGTTGATGATGCTTCCATTGCGCCCATTGTATTTGGAGCGACATAATTATCCAGTGCAGCACCTTGTGTAAAAGTAGTGCCGGCATTCATGCTCCAGCTATTTCCATTGTCAACAGGAGAAATAGT
>JAGRJP010000120.1:0-5478 GCA_020442665.1 Lysobacterales bacterium | reverse complement strand
GTTATTCACATCTGTTAAATCATCGTTGTAAACGACCAAACGGTTTTCATCAGTTGCATTCGATCCGGTTGTTTGGCTTCCTATACAACCAGGATCAAAGAATGAACATGTGCTCTCCCAGTAGCCGGTATCCGCTTCAATTTCAGCTCGAGGGCCTAATGCTCCTGATGAGTCGTTATTGCCTGTACCATAGACATCTTCACAACCGAGCCATAAAATATGGCTGTTACCACAATTGATTGTACAGTTACTGTTGATTGTTAAAAACGCATGTTTAACGCCCGAATAGCCTAGTTGCTCAAATCTTCCATCAATTTCACGATAGATAGCCCAGTTTAAAAAAGGGTGTTGGTCGTTATTGTATGGAGCGAAGGTCCCTGAAAATTTTGAGTACCATGGAACATCCGCCGTTCCTTCATTTTTTAATCGGGCTGAAGGTGCGACAACAATTTTATCAGCCCCGATATCTCTCATCCATTGCACTGTACCGATATCAATTAAAGTGACGTCTACTTGCCCTTGAGGTGGCCATACCGGATGATCGACACATGAGCCGAGTAATTCTTTTTCAGCATTTTCAGGAACTTGTAATTGACTATAGGTGTGTATTTGCCCAATCACTTGTCCTGAGAGTTCGGGATAATTGAGAAGTTTTGCTAATTCAGGAGTCGCGAATAAATCCATATTCGACATTAGGAGTAATTCCTTTTCACGGTCGAACTCAATGTGAACACTATCAATTGTAAACAAATGGATGTTATTTTGATCTATGAATTTAAAAGTAACAATATCACTTTGATTGAGTGGGTTTTCTGTTGGAACTAATTTAAAAGAATTCACTTTGACTGTTGTTTTACCATAAGTGAGTGAAAAGTCAGAATCGACATTGAGCAACCCAGAGGTTACTTTTTCAATATTCCCATAAGGCATTTGCAACTCCAACTGAGAATTCTTACTGATTGGATAAACAATATGGTTAAAGTCCCAATGCTTGTTCGGAAACTGTGGTTCTGGAGAAACCGAGATTTTCATATCACTCAGTTTTTTATACATAAACTTCAAATCAACTTCACCACCATAGGCTTTCCAACGTAATTGCATTTGCTCTTGTTTTTCGGAAGAGTCTAAATTTTTCAACCATGGACTGGTTGAGTTGGCAATATTACATGTTAGTAAAATAGCAATACTTATGAACGTATTTTGAATAATTTTCATAGACACCTCATGGTCTGTGTTTTGATATTAAAAAACTTTAATCCTGTATGAGGCCAAAGTTCCAATCCATGAGTTTTATATTTTGTAATATCGGGGTTATTTATTTAATATATTTTCAATCACTTTGAAATATATTTTTTCTAAATCAATAATATCAGCAACATCAACTCTTTCATTGATTTGATGTATGGTTTTATTAATCAAACCAAATTCTACTACATTAATACCAAATGGTGCAATAAAGCGACCATCAGAAGTGCCTCCTGCGGTATTAAATTCAACATCTTTTTGAACTGTTTCACGAATTGCATCGGATAAAGCGTTCTTTAATCTCTTACTGGTGCTGTGAAATGGTTTCCCGGATAAATTTGTTTTGATTGTATTTTTTAAACTGTGTTTCTCTAATAGCTGTCTGATTTGTTGAACCAGACTAATTTCACTCGATTCAGGACTGTATCTGAAATTCGCCTCAATAATCAGATCTCCGGGGATTATATTTGATACATTGGTTGAGGTTCTAACGCTGGAAACTTGAAAACTGGTTGGCGGAAAATCCTCATTTCCGATATCCCAATTCTGTTTTGATAAATCGCTGATAAAGTCTGCTGCTATAAAAACCGGATTGACAGCATTTTCAGGATAGGCAACATGACCTTGTTTACCATGAATTATTATTTGTACATGAAGCGAACCACGCCTGCCAATTCGTGCAATATCTCCAAGGGTTTCTGAGCATGAGGGTTCGCCAACTAGACAAAAATCGAAATGATGCTCTTTAGCAATTATCGGCATGAATTTCTGTATGCCATTGATGGCTTCGCCCTCTTCATCACTGGTCAACATGACTGCCAGTTTCCCTTTGTGTTGTGGGAACTGAATGACAAAATTTTTGGCGGCTAAAACAAAAGCGGCCACCGAGCTCTTCATATCGGCAGCACCTCTGCCTATCAGCTCTCCTTTTTTGAGTTCAGCCGCAAATGGAGGTGACTCCCATAGTTTTTCATCACCGCTTGGAACAACATCGGTATGTCCAACGAAGAGCAAACCGACACCATTGTTTTCTCCGTGCCAAGCAAAAAAATTATCAACATTTTCAATGCGTTGGTGAAGTATTTCAAATCCTGAATTGCTTAATAATTGCGAGATGATTTGTTGACAACCATTGTCATCCGGAGTGATTGATTTTCTACGAATCAATTCTTGTGAAAGTAAAATGACTTCAGGTTGGTTATTTACCATTTTTCAGGAAAGAAACCGACTGTGATTGCTCCATTGTTTTCAACAATAGGACGTTTTAATAGGGTTGGATTATTTATCACGAGATTCTTGTTAAGATTGCTTTTCTCGTCATCTGATAAGTTTCTCCAAGTGGTACTTTTTTTGTTTACCAATTCTTCCAAAGAGTGTTGCTGAAGAAAATGGTTCAACAACTCTTCATTAATTCCATCAACACGATAATCATGAAAGTAACACATTCTCTGGTTTTGTGCACACCAAAGAATGGTTTTTTTAATTTTATCGCAATTTTTAATCCCAAATATCTTCATCAACCGTGTTTAAATACTCTGCAATTTTTTGATTCAATTCATTTAATCCGTAATGTGTTATCGACGAAATAACAAAAACTGGTCGATTCCACTTGAGTTGTTTTGTGTATTTTTTTACTTTTTGATCGATTTCATCAGTAGGTAATAAGTCTGATTTCGTGAATACCAGCCAGCGCTCTTTACCTTGTAATTCATTGGAGAATTTCTCCAGTTCTATTTCCAAGGCTTTAAATTGCTCAACCGGTCCATCAACACCCTCATAAGATGGCAACTCAACCATGTGAAGTAACAAACCTGTTCTTTGAAGATGTTTCAAAAACTGAATTCCTAATCCAGCTCCTTCGGCGGCTCCTTCAATAATTCCGGGGATGTCCGCGACAACAAACGAGGTTTCGGAGTCAATTCTAACCACTCCAAGAGCCGGATAAAGTGTAGTAAATGGATAATCGGCAATTTTTGGCCGTGCTTTGGAAACGGCATTCACAAAAGTTGATTTTCCGGCGTTTGGAAAGCCCAATAGTCCAACATCAGCGAGAACTTTCAATTCCAAACGCAAATGCCTCAACTCCCCATCTTCTCCTCGTGTGAATTGTTGCGGAGCTCTATTTGTCGAACTTTTAAAGTGCATATTTCCCAAGCCGCCCTTGCCACCGAGTGCAACAATTACAGCCTGACCATTTTCTGTGACATCTCCAATTTTTCGATCCATTTCCATATCGTATACCTCTGTCCCAATCGGAACTTTGATAACTAAATCATTTCCACTTTTGCCATACATTTGTCGTCCTTTGCCGCTCACACCATTTTCGGCCTCAAAGTGTTTTTTATGGGTGAAATCAATCAAGGTGTTCAGTCCTTCATCGCCAATGAGGATGACATCTCCGCCTTTTCCTCCATCTCCTCCATCAGGACCGCCTTTTGGAATGAATTTTTCACGACGAAAACTGGCAGAACCGCTTCCTCCATTTCCGGCTTTTACGACAATTTTTGCTTCATCTACGAATTTCATAGGCGTATTTTAACATTAACTTTTTGAATAGTGATATTTATGTATGATTAAACTTATACGGTTCAGATATTTGTTTAATATTTTGAGCAAATGTTTTGTTTTTTGATATAAATCAATATTCCGAAAACAGGGTGCTGATATAATCAATGATGGGTTAATAAAATGATAATGGATAACAAATGAAAGATACAGTTATTAAATTGGAAGACAAGCAAAAGAATTCAAAGAAAGATGACAAAGTCAAAAAAGACAAAAAAGTCAAAAAGTTAAAATATTCAGATGTTAATTCGACCAAACAAGCGAAGAAGGTCATTAAGAAGTTGACTGATGCAGAGAAAGTGATGTCATCAGATAAAGTTATGTGTGGAAGCAAATTACTTCGGTTGAGTTATCTGGCAGGCGATTTTCCTTATGATAAAAAATTGTCGCTTTTTGATTATGAAAGTGAAAAGCATTTATTACAGCGTGAGCTTTTGAAAGTTCAGTCGTGGGTTAAAGAAACAGGGCAAAGAATCGTTGCGCTTTTTGAAGGTCGTGATGCAGCAGGTAAGGGTGGAACTATCAAGCGTTATATGGAACATTTGAATCCTCGTGCTGCGAAAGTAATCGCATTGGAAAAACCAAATGACAGAGAAAGAGGTCAATGGTATTTTCAGAGATACATCAACCACCTGCCAACCAAAGGCGAGATGAGATTTTATGACCGTTCATGGTATAACCGTGCCGGTGTTGAGCGTGTTATGGGATTCTGTACCGACAGAGAGTATTTGGAATTTATGCGTCAAGCTCCCAATTTGGAAAGAATGTTGGTTAATTCCGGGATTATACTGTTTAAATTTTGGTTCTCAGTAACACAGCAGGAACAATTGAGACGTTTCCATTCAAGAAAGTTCGATCCATTGAAACAATGGAAACTTTCTCCGATTGATATACAATCTTTGGATAAATGGGATGATTATACTGATGCGAAGCAATCAATGTTCTTCCATACCGATACTGGTGATGCTCCTTGGACTGTTGTTAAATCAGATGACAAAAAGCGTGCAAGAATCGCTTGTATTCGTTATTTCTTGCATCATTTGGATTATCCAAATAAAGACGAAGCTGTTGCTTATGCACCGGATGAAAACATTGTGGGTTCTGTTAAGTCGATGTATGGCAACCGTGCTGTTGACAGAGATTGATTCTAGACAGGTTTTTAAATATTGAAAGTAGATTATATTGAAGATTGAGGGTGAGTTTATATGACTGAAAGTAATACAGAAAATTTGGAAAAGGTTTTGCTGGAAGCAATTGAGCGTGCTGAAAAAGCAGCAAAAGCTGCCAAAAATGCAGCTAAACAAGCAAAAAAAGCAGTGAAGCAAGTTGAGAGCATGAAGCTGAAAGTGAAGTCCTCCAAGAAGAAAATCATCGCATTGCAAAAAATGTCGGATGACAAAAGAGACTTGCTTCGTGATGAAATTGTTGAAATTGCCACTAAAGCAGCAAAGAAGAATAAAGCATTAAAGAAAATTGCCAAGCTAAACGCTAAAGATGATGAATAGTTATTGATGGCAATATCTTATGGTTTGAGGAGACTTTAATTTTTCACAACTGTGAAATGAACCAACCCTTTGGAATAAACTCCAAAGGGTTGGTTTTTTATGAGATGAATTATTGGCGAATACCTTCGAGCATTACAGTTAACTCAAGAGTTTCAGAGGCTTT
>JAGRJP010000119.1 GCA_020442665.1 Lysobacterales bacterium | reverse complement strand
CAGTTTGAGAAGCAATCCATTTCATTCCTGATCCGGGCAAATCACTCACCAGAATTCTTTTGTTCATAGCAAGTGCTTCAAGTAATACCATTCCGTAGGATTCTGCTCTGTCATTGGACGGCAAACAAAATACATCACAGGTTTTCAACAAAGCATTGAGTCGTTGATTACTTAAATTCCCTGTTAATTCGACATTTGATAAGTTGTTTTCTTTAATAATTTTTTGCAACTCTTTTTCTAGTTGTCCGCTTCCTGTGATGATAAATTTAGCCTCAGGAAGAAGTTTGGCAGCTTCCAATAATAACTTTTGGTTTTTATAAAAGGTTAAACGCCCAATATGATAGATTTTATAACTTGCATTAGCCCAAAGGGTATTTGTCCAGTTCAGATGAGCCTGTTTGAATTCTTGTGGATTCAATTTAACCCCTAGAGGTATGAAAACGCATTTTTCGGGGAATTTTTTTAATGCCGACGAATAATTAAAATATTCCTGCGTGCTTGCAATCACTTTACTAGACTGTTTAAGCAACATTTTCTCTAATGACTTAAAAAAGAAATAAGCCAGTTTCAATAAAATTGAAGATTTTGCTGTAACCATATCCGACTGCCATTGAATCACCCACGGAATTGATTTTGCTTTTCGGCTCAATAACAAAAATAATGCCGAAGGGTTCGGCCAAGAAATATGTATCACATCAATTTGATGTTGCTCAATGATATTTTCAACGGTTCCTTTCATACCTAACATGATTGGAGCGAAAAGAATTGGTTTGATAGTTTTGTTGCGAATCACTTTGACTGAATTGATAACTTCTTCAGTTTTTCCTGAAAATAGTTTAGAAAATTGATGATTATGAACCAGAACGGTTACATCATGACTTTTCGCTTGTTGTTCTGCCAAATCCCTCAGGTAAACTTCCATTCCTCCGTGAAAAGGCGGATAGTATTTACCAATGTGCAGAATTTTCATGAATCCTTGTCGATTAATTTTTTATCTTTCAGAGCTTTTTCAAGAATAGCAATTTTTTGTGTAAGGCGACGAATCTTCTTTTCCTGCATGGTTCTTTGTAAATCCAGTCCGAGCATTTTTAGCAAAATAATGGATACCGCTAACACCAGCAATAAAGTTGGTGGATAATTTATTCCTGCAAATTGTGCAACTCGATCTACAATAGATGGGAAAATTGCAAGAATCATCGCAAGACTGGCTACACTCAACCACCAGATTGCAAAAGGACCGTGCAGATGATTTTTTCTAACCATATAAAATATAGTCAAAGCCAATGCTGCACCAATAATCAGTGTTGTAATATTTGCAGTTGTGAAATTCATATTATTTTCTCAGGCTTCTCAATCGAACCGTGCCTGTTTTGGCAATGCAAAGCATTGTAGTTTGTATCATGTATCTGAAAACCATCCACCATGAATAAAATATTTTGGATTTTCCGTTCTTTCGTTCAGTCATGGGAACTTCAACTTCAGTAATCACCATTCCCGACTTATGCAACAATAACAGAACGCCAACATCCTGATAATCCAAAATCGTCGCTGCTGATGAAGACAGAACTTTCATTGCTTTTCGGTCATAAATTCTATAACCGGAGGTTAAATCTTCAATTTTAAGATTTGTCAGAAGTTTAAAAAATCTCCAGGCAATTCGTTTTGCCTTACTCAATCTTTTGGTATATGTACCAATAACCACATTGGATTGATCCGATTGAAGGGTATCTATCAACCTGTTAATTCCTTCGCTCATGTGTTGACCATCGGCGTCCATTGTTATCACACTATCATAACCATTTCTTAAAGCGTATTTAATTCCGGTTTGAGTCGCGCCCCATGCTCCAAGCTGAATCGGCAAAGTAATCAGTCCGGCTCCAAGACGATTAACAATTTGAGCTGTTGTATCGGTCGAGCAATCATTAACCACAAGAATATCGTTGAATCCATCCTGTTTTAACTGTTCAATAACCGCACCAATACTGGTTTCTTCATTGAAAGCAGGAATAACTATTAACGAATTCATATTTTACAGATTTGACAACGAGTCATAATTTTATACAATGCACCGCTAAACTGCAAACTTGTGCTTCGAGGACGGTTAATTAATTGAAAAATCCAGCTCCAACTCAAATCAATCAAAAATCTATCGTCCTGCACGATATGTTTGATATTAAAGGAGGTGGAGAGAGGCTTGTCATTACTTTGACCAATGCGATTCAGGCTGACTTATGTTACGGCAAACATTCCAACAACAGCTTTCCCCTGGATATACTCCATCCTGACTTGATTCAATATAACTTAAACCTTAACAATAACTTACCCGGAATTCGTTCCATCTTTCTGGCACGTTTGTTTCAGAACAAAACACAATTTTTAAAAAATTATCAAAATGCGATTTATAGTGGTGTCACCGCCCCTTTAGCGGTGAAGAATCACCCAAACGGAAAGAATTTATTTTATTGTCACACTCCGCCACGATTTATATATGACAAATTCGATTATTATCAAAAGCAGTTTCCGTTATCTCATAGAATCGCTTTGAATTTGCTCATAAAATGGTTAAAACCAAGATATGAACAAGCAGTGAACCAGATGGATGTGATTTTTGCCAATTCTAAATTTGTACAACAACGCATTCAAAAATATCTCAACAAAGACTCAATTGTTGTGCATCCTCCATGCGATACCGAAAAGTTTTATTTTTCCACACCTCAGGATTATTACCTGTCAACAGGAAGATTGGACAGTCTGAAACGCATAGATAAAATCATTGAAGCATTCAAACAAATGCCAAAGAAAAAACTGGTTATATGTTCCAGCGGAGCTGAAGAAAATAAACTCAGACAACTGGCAAAAGGTTATAGTAATATTCGCTTCACCGGACCCATTTCGGACAATAAGCTCAAACGCATCATTGCTAACTCGATTGCAACAATCTACATTCCTGAAGATGAAGACTTTGGTATATCTCCGGTCGAATCCATGGCAGCCGGCAAACCCGTCATTTGCAGCGGAATCGGCGGACCTACCGAAACCATCGTTAACGGTGAAAACGGGCTTTACATTGATGAAGAAAATATTGTTGAGAGCCTGATTGACTGTGTCAATAAACTCGACATCAATACCGCCATAAAAATGCAAAAAGCATGCGAAGGCCGAGCTGAATTGTTCAATGAGAAGAAGTTTATTGAAGGAATTTCTCAGTATTTGTAAAAGCGTGCATGTTTGTTACCGCTAAGTTTATTCCATCCCAATTTGTGTTATTTGTTATTCTCTATTATTTTTTTACCAAAAATTATTTCTGTTTTTCATATTTTATTTATTGTTTTTCAATAAATTTATATCTATAATCAGCAATTTTTAAGAGAAACAAAATGAAAACACAAACAATTCTCAGTATTATGCATTTTTTAGCTTGGTTTGTATTTATTGCATTACTCATCAAGGCAGGTGCTATTCTAACCACATATATAATCAGTTGGTTTAACGACATAGCAGCAGAGAAAATGTATTTCGACTTAGACCTATCCATGTATAAAGCCTACAGCTCAATCCACTATTCTTTCATTGTATTCAATAAAGTTGTTTTGATTATTGCTCAAGCTTATGTTGCTTTATTGATGACTGATTTGTTGAAAGGTTTCAATTTAACAAATCCATTTAATAATTCAACTGTCCGCTTAATGGAGAAAATTTGCTTTTCCATCTTGGTTATTTGGGCATTGTCTATCTTACACAATGCTTACTTAAAAGCTCTGGAAAACGCCATAGGAATAAGCGCTGAATACCTCGATGGATCTTATCTATTGTGGTCAGCTCTGGTTTATGTATTGGCTCAGGTGTTCAAAAGAGGTGTTGAAATTCAAACTGAAAACCAATATACCATATAACCATGCCAGTTATTATTAACCTCGATGTGATGATGGCAAAACGAAAAATGTCATTGAATGAGTTGTCCGAAAAAGTGGGAATCACTTTATCGAACCTCTCAATTTTAAAAACAGGCAAAGCCAAAGCGATCAGATTCAGTACTCTGGAATTAATATGTGAAGTCTTGGAATGTCAACCCGGGGATTTGTTGGAGTATAGGAAAATCTTAAACAATTAGTGTGGTTTTGCTCTCTGGCAAGGCGTTTTTAGCACAGAATGTGAGCTTATGAGTAATAAGTGACCATTCGAGCACAAAAACAACGCAGCCAGAGAGATAAAAATGTGCTTATAACGCGTCTAAATAACGTTCTGCATCGAGCGCCGCCATACACCCCGTCCCTGCTGACGTAATTGCCTGACGATAAATATGATCCGAAACATCACCGGCTGCATAAACACCTTCTACAGAAGTTTGCGTGGCATTGCCGTTTTGTCCGCTTTGAACTTTGAGGTAACCATGATTCATTTCCAGTTGTCCTTCAAAAATCTTGGTATTTGGACTATGCCCAATAGCAACGAAAACTCCATCAACTTCAATATGTCTGATTTCACCTGAGTTTTTGTCCTTCACGTTGATGCCTGTAACGCCCATTTTGTCACCTACGACTTCATCCAGATTATTATTCCAGACAAATTCAATATTGCCGTTGGCTGCTTTTTCCTTGATACGGTCAATCAGAATTTTCTCTGAACGAAGTTCATCTCTTCGATGAACCAGATAAACTTTTGAAGCAATATTCGACAAATACAATGCCTCTTCAACTGCTGTATTTCCTCCACCAATAACCGCGACCGGTTTATCTCGATAGAAAAAACCATCACAAGTCGCACAAGCCGAAACTCCTTTGCCTTTGAACGCTTCCTCGGATTCCAGTCCCAGATACTTGGCACTCGCTCCGGTTGCTATAATCAAAGCATCACAACTATAGGTTGCAGAATCACCTTTCAAAATAAAAGGTTTTTGTTGTAATTCCACAGAATTGATGTAATCAAATACCATTTGCGTGTTGAATTTTTCAGCATGTTTTAACATACGAGCCATTAACTCAGGACCTTGCATATCATCAGGGTCAC
>JAGRJP010000118.1 GCA_020442665.1 Lysobacterales bacterium | reverse complement strand
GCTGGGAAAACATTTTTTCGAAATCGGGAGGTGTTGAACCTTTCCCCACAAACTCACCTTCAATGATTTTATCGGACTCGCATGATTTTGCCAGTTTGTCTATAATCATTAGGCTTTTACTGGGTATTTCACCTTGAATGATAAGGATATCATTTTTGATATATAGCTCAGATTCTTTCCCATCAAGACTTGTTAAACGGTAATGCAGCTCGTTGATTTTGTTGCTATTGCCAAAACTTTCCCAATCGTTCAGAAAAACTTCAATATGTTGAGTTGGGTCTTTGTAGATGTTGATTTGTAATTGTTTACTCAAATTCTTGCCTTACTTCTCTGGACATAAGTTCTTTAACCGCTTCAGCCGGAGTCATTAGACCATTTACGACTTTCCATACATGTTCTGAAATTGGCATATCAACATTATATTTTTTTGCTAAACGCATCACTTCATCGGCTGTATTAATACCTTCAACAACTTGACCAATTTCCGTTTTAGCTTCTTCAATACTTTGTCCTCGCCCCAAAGCGAGTCCCATTCGGCGGTTACGGGATAAATCACCGGTACAAGTCAAAACCAAGTCACCCAATCCGGATAAGCCCATAAGAGTTTCAGGTTTGCAATTCATCGCTTGTCCTAAACGCATCATTTCAGCCATTCCTCGAGTGAGAATAGCTGCACGAGTATTATCTCCGAGCTGCATACCATCACATATACCCGTTGCTAATGCTAAAACGTTTTTTACTGCACCGCCCAGTTCGGCACCAATCATATCATGTGAGATATAAACACGAAATTGCGAGTTATGCAAAGCATAAGCCACATCACGAGCAAATTGATCACTGTTACTGGCAACTGTAACTAATGTCGGTTTGCCCTCGGCAACATCTTTAGCAAATGATGGTCCGGTGACTAATGCCATCGGATGATCTTTGCCAATAATATCTTCTGCAACCTGATGAAGAAAGCGTCCGGAACCCGGTTCAAAACCTTTCGAAGCCCATGCTAATGGACGCTCTTGCAAATAAGGAGTTATTTTTTTAAGAATCTCCGCAAAAGCATGAGATGGTGATACGACAAGCACCGCATCAGATGATGAGATGGCTTTTTCTAAATCTTTTTCAGGGATAATATTATCAGGGAAAACAATTCCCGGAAGGTATTTCTGATTCTTCCGGGATTTTTGCATTTCATCTATATGTTGAGGTTTTCTACCCCAAAGGTAAGTAGTACCATTCCTGGCAAGTTGAATTGCCAAAGCAGTTCCCCAGGAACCGGCACCAATTACAGCAAATTTCATAGATTACTGTTTTGTAGAATTATCTGCTTCAGATTGAGCTTGTGCTTGCGCCTGCGCTTGTTGCATTTGTTGGAAATACAATTGATCAAAGTTCACAGGTTGCAATAATAATGGTTGGAATCCGCCATTTAGAACCAATTCTGTAACTGCTTGACGAGCGAAAGGGAACAAAGTGTTTGGACAATATGTACCCAATGTTTGGTGTTTTGCTCTATCATCTAAGTTCTTCATTCCAAATATTCCGGCCTGTTGAACTTCAGCAAGATAGGCATTTTTCCCGTTAACTTCACAAGTTACGGTTATTGTTAGTAACACTTCATAAGCATCGGGAGCCAGTTCCTTAACTTTTTGATTCAGGTTCATTTTAATTTCCGGTTGTCCTTTTTCATTAAAAACATCCGGAGCATTTGGAGCTTCAAATGAAGCATCTTTGGTGTAAACTTTTTGTAAAACCAAAGTTGGCATATTTTCAGGATTCGCTGCTTGAGGTGTTGCTGTTTTGTTTTCTTCAGTCATTATTGACTCCTATTCAATTTTTAAAATTATAATTTTGTATTAATTTCTGACTATTGGTAGCTTTTCACCAATCCAGCCATTGATTCCACCGGATAAATTAAACACATGTTCAATTCCGGATTTTGTCAAATGTCTGCAAACTGCTTTTGAAGTGATGCCATTTGCACAATATGCAATAACAGCTTTACCTTTAAAACTTTCCACTTTTTTTGCATTTGAGACGAGTTCAGAGGTTGGAATATTAATTGCATTCACAATATGTCCCTTGGCAAAATCTTCGTTGGAACGGGTGTCGATAACAACAGCGTTCTGATGATTGACCAATTGGGTGAATTGATTAGTATCGACATTTTTGAATACTTGTGTTTTTTCACCAATAATAATTGAAAGATAAATAAAAAACACAGCAAGAAATGCAAGCGACAAAAACAAATGATTGCTAACAAATTCAGCTAACTGAGACATAAATTTAATTCCCTCGAACTTTCAGGCAGGTTAATAGGGTTGAAAAAAATATTTTCAAGTACCAACTATCATTTAATTGTTTTTAGAAAGTCACGCATTCTATAATAGATTGCCGTTAAGCTCTATAATAAAGTCATATTTATACTTCAATAGTTAATGTTCAAAGCAATTCTCGTTATATTATTTATCAGTTCATATTCTCTTCATGCTCAACAAAGTGAAGCCGAGCTCCAGGTTGGAATTGAAAACATTCAAAGCAAGCTGAAAACATTAAAACAGAAGCTGAATAATGCTTATGGTAAAGAAAAACAACTGATTGATGAATTGGAACATCAGGATAGAGTCATTAGTTCGGTTTCTAATCAAATTTCAGAAAGCAATCAGCAATTACAGGAAATCATAAAAGAGATTTCAGAAATCAATGAGAAAATTGAAATCAGCAATCACAGTATTGAAAGACAAAAGAATGAAATCACTGAGTTATTGAAATTACAAATCTATCTCAATCATGATAAAACTCTGAAAATGTTGCTGATAAATCCGGGTAACGAAGCGGATATACAAAGCAAGCATCGAATTAAATACTTGCAAAACAAATTATTCAATTTGATTCGTGAAGTGGCTGTTGAGATTGAAAATCTGGAACTTTTGAAGTCTCAAAGGGAAAAACTATTCGAGCAAGAAAATCATAAGAAAGAAATTCTGGAACAGCAACAAGCTGAGTTACTTAAACAGAGAAAACAGAGACTGGAAATTTTGAATAATCTGAAGCTGGAAATCGCCAAGCATGAAACTGAAAGCGAGACTTTGAATAAAGACCAACAGCGTTTGCAACAATTGTTGAATGAAATTCAGGTCTTACTCAGTGATTTACCCAAGGATTTGGGATTGAATAAGTCATTTGCACAGTTGAGAGGACAAATGAAACAACCGGTTGACGGTAAATATATTCGTTCATTTAATTCGCAGAAATCTGAAGACACTCGCTGGAGCGGAGTTGTTATCCAATCCGATTTTGGCAATCAGGTGAGTGCTATTGCCTATGGAAGGGTGGCATTTGCAGATTGGTTGCGAGGGTTTGGAATGTTAGTTATTCTTGACCATCAGGATGGGTACATGTCGCTTTATGGTTTCAATCAATCTATCAGTGTTGAAGCCGGAGATTGGGTCGAAGAAAGACAACAGATTGCCACCGTAGGAAATTCAGGAGATATGCCAATACCTGCACTTTATTTTGAAATTCGCAAAGATGCAATTCCTCAAAACCCTAAAAACTGGGTAAAGTGATTCAACTCAATGATTGATGATTTGCAACATTTCAAAAAATTTAAAATAGTAAACTTACTGGGTTGGTTGCTCCATCTCAATGCTTTTATTCTTGAATCGTTTAATATTACTACCAACAATCATCCCAATGATTGCCATAAACAATCCGGTTAATTGAGGGGGAACCAATAGCTCTTCGCCCTGAGAAGATATTTTGATTTGTACAATTTCAAAAGCGCCCCAACTGATAACGCCCATAGCAATTGATAAAAGAGCACCGTTATTATTGGCATGTTTCCAATAAATTCCAAATACTAAAGGCACAAATGCCCCGACCAAAGTAACCAAATAAGCATTCTCTACCATTTCAAAAACACTCAGACCCACCGAAGCACTCAAATAAGCATAACAAAGAACTAAGAGCCCGAATCCTAAAACAGTCAATCTTAAAGTTATGAGCAACTGATGGTCATTGAGGTTTAACCAACTTCTTAGGATATTTTTTGCAAATATCGCAGAAGGCGCAAGAAGAGTCCCTGATGCGGTTGACATAATAGCAGATAATAAAGCACCAAAGAACATCACCTGAACCCAAATTGGAACTTCGTTTAATATAAACTCAGGAAGAATTCTTTGAGGATCACCTCCTTCGGCTAGGTGCTCAGAAGCTAAAGCCGGATCTAATAATGTCGCACCGTAAACAATAAAAATGGGGACAAAGCAGAACAATAAGTAAAACGAACCACCAATAACCGTCCCTCGCACAGCTACTTTTTCATTTTTCGCAGACATCACTCTCTGGAATACGTCTTGTTGAGGAATCGAACCCAGTGCCAAAGTCACAAATGCTCCAATAAAAGCGAGTATTGATGCCAAATTCCAGTCCGGCCAGAATTCCAGTTTTCCATGACTGCTGGCATGATTGACCACTTCCATAACTCCACCATCCAAGCGGTTTGCGACTAGCCAACCCACAAGCAACATCCCAATCAATATGGTAATCATTTGAATAAAGTCCATAATCGCAACAGACCACATACCGCCGAAAATGGTGTAAACCAACACCACTATAAGACCAATAACCATGCCCCATTCAAATGAAATCAACTCAGCAGAGATTAAATTAATGGATAGCCCGAGAGCTACAATTTGTGCGGAAACCCAGCCCAGATAACTGATACAAACAGCGATAGAAACCATCACTTCGACTTGACGGCTGTATCTTTGTTGATAAAAATCACCGATAGTCAGCAACTTCATCCGATAAAGACGGGCTGCAAAAAACAAGCCGACAAACACTAAACAAAAACTGGCGCCAAAAGGATCAGCGACAATTCCGGACATTCCCTCTTCAATAAAAGTCGCAGGAATTCCTAATACAGCTTCTGAGCCAAACCAAGTGGCAAAGACGGTTGCTATGGTTACATAAATCGGTAGTGAACGACCGGCAACAATGTAATCAGCTGAATTGTTAACATGACGTGCTGCAAATAATCCAATAATGACCGAAATCACCATATAAATGATGACAAAACTACCTAAAACACTCATAAAACCGCCCTCAAAAAGTGTTGAACATATACTCAGCCAATCTATTTTGGCAACACGAAAAATGCATGCTAAAAATGTCGTATTTAATACTTTTTTCTTTGAAAAAAAAAGTTATTCTTTGACTACATCAATAAAATATTGTTTTTCTCCGTTTATTACTTTACTGATTAAGCCATGGACATCCGACTCAAATCCCGGGAAATCATCATTAAAGACTTTAATATATTTCAAATATTTGATGACTTCGGGAGTAAATCTCTCGCCCGGAACCATTAAAGGAATACCCGGAGGATATGGTGTAATCATCATTGCTGTAATTCTACCCTCTAACTCATTGACAGGGATTCGCTCAACTTCATTATGCGCCATTTTATCCCATGCCTCAGAGGGTAGCATTCCGGGTTCAATGTTTGATAAGTACATCTTGTTGGTGATTGTTGCTACATGATTATCTTTATACATATTATGAATTGATTGGCACAAATCTTTTAACCCCATGCGTTCATAACGAGGATTTTTCTCTACAAATTCAGGCATCACCCGCCACATCGGTAAATTTTGATCGTAATCATCTTTAAATTGTTGCAACTCTGTAACCAAAGAATTCCACCGACCTTTAGTAATACCAATATTAAACATGATGAAAAAGGAATACAACCCGGTTTTTTCCACCACAATCCCATGTTCAACAAGATACTTCGTAACAATAGTAGCAGGAATACCGAATGAATCAAAAGTTCCTTTTACATTCATGCCCGGTGTAATAATTGTTGCCTTGATTGGGTCAAGCATATTGAATTCGGCTTCTTCAATTTCAAAATCGTGCCACTCTTCATTCGGATTAATCATCCATTCGGACTGAATTGGAACATCATCATCACTAAAGTGATCCGGTCCCCAAACTTTAAACCACCAGTCTTCACCAAACTCATTGTCCACTTTTCTCATAGCGCGTCTGAAGTTCAATGCCTCATGCAACGATTCTTCTACTAAAGCGGAACCGGCAGGTTGTTCCATCATTGATGCCGCAACGTCGCATGAAGCGATAATGGCATATTGCGGACTGGTCGAAGTGTGCATCAAAAATGACTCATTAAAACGATGCATATCGAATTGAGCGTTTTGAGATTCCTGAACCAAAATTTGTGAAGCCTGAGAAAGACCTGCCAACAATTTATGTGTGGATTGAGTCGCAAATACGGTGGCATTTTCTGCACGAGGGCGTTCGTCACCACCAATGGCATGCATATTTGTATAAAACTCATGAAAAGACGCGTGCGGAAGCCATGCTTCATCAAAATGCAAAGAGTCTATGCTATCGCCCAACATATCCTTGATTTCCTCAACATTGTAAATCACACCGTCATAAGTACTTTGTGTGATACAAAGAATTCTTGGTTTTTTGCTTTTAGCTCGATGAGCAAAAGGATGAGATGCAATTTTTGCAGCAATCGATTCCTGTGAAAACTCATGTTTAGGAATAGGACCAATGATGCCATAATGATTTCTTGTCGGCATTAAGAATACAGGAATTGCCCCGGTCATGATAATAGCATGCAAAATAGATTTGTGGCAGTTACGATCTACAACAACAATATCTCCGGTTGCAACGGTGGAATTCCAAACAATTTTATTCGATGTTGAAGTTCCATTAGTGACAAAAAACAAATGATCACTGTTAAAAATTCGTGCTGCATTCTCTTCACTGGCTGCCACCGGACCATTATGATCAAGCAATTGACCTAATTCTTCAACGGCATTACAAACATCTGCCCGAAGCATGTTTTCACCAAAAAACTGGTGGAACATTTGCCCGACCGGGCTTTTTAAGAATGCCACACCTCCTGAATGTCCGGGAGTGTGCCAAGAATACGAACCATCAGCAGCATAATTCATTAATGCTTTGAAGAATGGTGGAGCAACTGAGTTGATGTATTTCTGTGCTTCACGAATAATATGTCTGGCAACAAAGTCAGGAGTGTCTTCGAACATGTGAATGAAGCCATGCAACTCACGCAAAATATCATTCGGTATGTGTTGTGATGTTTTGGTTTCACCATACAGAAATATCGGAATATCCGGATTACTGCGTCTGACAGCCTGGATAAATTGTCTGATTTCATCAATCGCTTTATCTGAAGTTTCAGAATCATGGGTTATTTCCTCATCATCAATCGACAAAATAAAACCTGAAGCCCTGGATGCTTGCTGTGCAAATGATGTTAAATCAACATAACTGGTATAACCGACAACCTCAACACCGTTAGCACTTATTGCCTCTGCTAAGTTACGAATGCCGGAACCGGATACATTTTCTGAGCGAAAATCTTCATCTATGACAACTATTGGAAAGTGAAAGCGTTTGATCATTGTATAAATCTGTAAAAAAGTAGAATTATGACCTCAAAAGTCTATTAGTCAACTAATAACTGAATTAATTAATCGGACTTGGTGAGCATTAAAAAAACTGAGGAAATAATTATCATTTCCCCAGTTTTTTCTACTCACACCCTCGAAAATTCTTGATGAATTATGATTTAGTTGGTTTGATTTCCCCGGACTTGATTTTTGACATATATTTGTTTAATTCCTTTTTAACTACAGGAGCAAGAAAATATAATCCAATGAGATTAGGTATTGACATTGCAAAAATCATTGCGTCAGAAAAATCAATAACAGCGGATAAACTCATAGAAGACCCGATAATAATAAATGTAAGGAATAAAATATTATATGTCATATCAACCCCTTTGCTGTGCCCAAACAAAAAATTAAAGGCCCTTAAACCATAATAAGACCAAGCTAGCATGGTTGAAAAAGCAAATAGAACTGCTGCAATAGTTAAAACATAAGGAAACCACGAAATAGCAGAACCAAACGCTGCAGAAGTTAGTGCAATTCCCATTCCTTTTGTCGGTTCATCAGGAATAAACCCTGCTATTCCTATCACCAAAGCAGTAATCGTACACACAATTACTGTATCAATGAAGGGTTCATATAAGGCAACCAGTCCTTCCGTAACTGGATAATCAGTTTTTACAGCAGAGTGAGCAATCGAAGCAGATCCAATGCCAGCCTCATTGGAAAATGCTGCACGTTGGAATCCTACAATCAAGACACCAATCAAACCTCCGAATGCAGACTCAAATGAAAAGGCTCCATCTATGATAGCTCCAAAAGCATCGGGAACATGATTGATATTCATTAAAATCACAACCAGTCCGGCTGCTACATATATAATCCCCATAAATGGAACCAACTTGGAAGTTACACGACCAATGCTTTTGATTCCGCCAATAATTGTGATGCCCACAAGAACGGCAACGACGATACCAAAGAGCCAACCATTATCAGACAAGAATGATCCTTCTCCACCCGTGACAGCAACCACTTGCTCCAATGCTTGATTTACTTGGAACATATTACCGCCGCCAAAAGAGCCTCCGACACACATGATTGCAAAAATCACCGCTAGAACCTTTCCAAATCCAGCCATATTCTTTTCTGCAAAACCCTTGGTTAAATAACGCATAGGACCACCGTGGACATGACCGTTTGGCAAGATATCACGGTATTTGACACCTAAAGTACACTCTACAAACTTCGAGGACATCCCTAAAAAACCGCAAACGATCATCCAGAAAGTGGCACCTGCTCCTCCAATGCCAACAGCAGCTGCGACACCGGCAATATTGCCAAGTCCAACGGTTCCAGATAAAGCGGTGGAAAGTGCTTGAAAGTGCGTAACCTCTCCCGGAGCTTTCGAGTAATCATATTTACCACGCATCAATGCTAAACCATGACCAAAAGTCCTTAAATTGATAAATTTAAAATAGATGGTAAAAAAGGAGGCGGCGATTACCAGCCAAATCACAACCCATGGAACTGTGGTTCCAAACAAAGGGATTTGTGCAAATATGATTTGAGTAAATTTATTCAGGTAAGGCGCTAGAGTATTATTAATCGTTTCATCAATAGAAGCATTTGCTAAAAAGGGCAAAAATAGAAGAATAATTGCCGAAGTTATTCGTTTATTCATAGAGTTTGATTCCCAATCTTTTTTTATTGTGATTGATTGTACCTTTTTTTCAGAAAATTGGAAATGGCAAATTTGTATTCATTCTAAATTCCCATTGATAACTTTACCTTATTTAATTGATTCCTAATAAAACCAAACATCATCAATGACTTTTGACACTTATCCCGACAACTTGTGTGTTTATGATTGAATTTCTTTTTTACTAAATATAGAAGAGAAAATTCCTGAAATTGCTGAAAAGTAAGTTATCTTGTATGCCTTCAGAGCGGGGCATCTTGGTGGTGTTGTTGGCGCAATCAACCTTTTGAGAGAAAAAGGTTATACGGTTGAGCCTGTTATGGATAAATAAATCAAGGCTTGAGACTTTATCCGACAGCAATTGCAAGGAGCTGAGGGTTCTGTTGGATAAAGTCAATATTTCCAATAATTAAGCTGAGTTTTTATTCTTCAAAATCAATTCTTTTTGTTGCTTGAGTTCAGATAAATCCCATTCAGCTTTTTTAGCGTTTTTGATTGCGGTATCGATTGATTTCAAGGCTTTAGAATAGTTTCCTTTTGTATTTTGAAGCATAGCATTCACCTCATACCATTGAATTGTTTTAAATATTTTGTTTTTATATTTATCCAAATAGTCTTCTGCTAGTTGCAATTGTTTATCAGATGGATTTTCCATTGTTGCAATAACTTCAGCATATTTAAGTTGTGATGCAACATGACCATTATTAGCTGCTTGTTGAAGCCAGTAATAAGCCAATTGTTGTTCAAGATTCTTTTTTGTGTTCTTAAGTAACTGATAAGTTAAGAACTGTGCGTTTCGATTCCCCATTTGTGCAGCAATGATTATCCAGTCTATACCTTTCTGTTTCTCTACTTTACAATCTTCACCATTATAAATTTTTTTCCCAAGACGAAATTGGGCATCAATATTTCCATCTTGTGATGCATTGAATAACCATTCATTTATTTGTGAACCGCTAATATCTGACTTCTCTTTCAATAAAGATTCATAAAGAACTGCATAGGAATATTGTGATGAGATGTCCCCACCTAAAGCTTTATTTTTTAAATCATCAAAGAATTTATCTCGGGAGATTTTAAGTGCTACTTCTTCTCCAGAGATTGTGAATTCAATTCTTTGAGTTACTGGAATAGGTTCGAAAGGAAGCATTCCATCCTCATCAGGAATAAGTTTAAACTTGTACTTTTCTACGGTTTTAATAACTTCTTTGGCAAACCCACTATCTGTAGGAACTTCTTCTAGAATAAGATAGTCCTTAGCAATACCACCAGGATATATATTAAATTGTACATCAACCCAACCATGCATTCGTTTTCTAAGCATTTTCTTAGGGTAGCTGGGAGTAGGCTGCTTGACTGGTTCAAATCTTTCATTCAGGCTGTTGGTCTTATCTTTATTAGTGTCTGTTTTCTTTGAACTTGGTGCTAGCAACAGCTTGCTTTTTTCAAATGAGTATTTATCCCAATACTCAATTGCAATAATTTCGGCAGATTTAATTTGTTCTTTAGTGAGTTTGTTTTTTATTGTTTGGGTAAAATCTTTATATTTATCATTATTTGAATCAGAAATTACAGACCATGCATAAGCTAATTCTAAATCTTTATTGATGCCTTCTCCATTGTAATACAAGACAGCAATATTATGTTGAGCTTTGATGTTCCCAAGCTGGGCAAGAACAAGAAACTCATCAAAAGCTAGTTTGTAATTCTTTTCATCGTAGTTTTTTATGGCACTAATGAAATCAGCATTAACTGTTGAGGAGATAAAGAAAAGGATAATGTATGTGAATTTTTTCATAGGTCATATTTTTATTGAAATCAGGTTCATTCTATCTGAATTCAACGGTGAGATACAATAGTTTGATAATATGTAGTTTATTTAAGGGGTTTTAGAAAAGAACAGATATAAAAAAAGCACACCAAACGATGTGCTTTTTTGATTAATACTTAGAGTTTAAAAGTGTTATTGGAAGTCTTTAACCATAAATTCAACAACAGCTTTCATTTGCTCATCAGTCAAGTCAGGGCGACCGCCTTTAGGTGGCATGGCTCCTAAACC
>JAGRJP010000117.1 GCA_020442665.1 Lysobacterales bacterium | reverse complement strand
TTCTTACCATTTATTATTATAAATCCATCGACTTGCGAACTATCTTTAGCAACAATTAGTCTTTGTTCGTTTTCACTAGTAGTAATTGTGGAATATCTTTCTAAATCTCTTTCCCAGGTTTCCGGATTAAATCCGCCAAATAAATGAACATTTTCTTTTAATACAATAGTGTTTTTAATTGTATCTGATTTTGCTACAAGTATTGCAGTTTTCTCTATAGCCTCATCAATGGCTTTATGAATTGAATTATAAGGATTTTTCTTAGTACCATTACCAATTTCTATATTTGAACTAACATATAGGACAGTAATATAATTTGTTAAGTCAACATTTTCAGTTTTAGGTGAAATTTCATTTTTAATTGATATTAGCTGATTTTCGTTATTAAACTTTTGGCAACCATTTACAATTATTAAAAGTAGAACAAATTTAATTGATAGAGTATTTTTCAATTTCATTTTAATCCAATTTATTTTTGAATTGCATTGCATATAGTTTTGATCCTTTCATACGAAAAATAATTTTAACTTCTTTCCCTTCTAGAGAAGATACATCACTACTGGTAATTATATTATTAAATGATTCTAAATTTTCATAGTTGTCATGTTCATAGTTTGAATTACCATCACTGGGTCTAATCCATTCAACTTCTGTTTCAATAAAATCACCATTGATATAGACACAATTATCTATTTCAAATCCTCTTATTGGGTTATTATTTGTATCTAAAAAACCAATTTGAGCATATCCAGTTGCTTCAGTGTCGATATTTATCATTAACCTGTTACCTTTAAATAAAAGAGGCTTTGTAATAATAATTGCTTCTGTGCTATATGGAGAATCAATTGAAATAAAACCATCAATTCTTTGAATTAATCTAAATACTGCTCTTTTATCATCATATTTTAGATGGGCAGAATGGTAATGTGGCTCGCCAAAATAGTATTGCCATATTTCGTTACCTCGCTTTATCATGCCCTGAGCAATATAGGCTGTTTTCATATCATAGTTTTCATGTTTTCCTATTCCTACATAAGCTGGTCGGTAAAATCTATTCCAATCAAGACCGTTTCTGCTAACTGCTATTTGTGTTTCAATTGGTCCAGAACCCCTTTCTCTTTTAGGATTCTCTAATTCATGTCTTGTAATAGGACCATCATTATAATAATGAAAATAGACTATTGGAAATGCAAAATAAGTATCAGGCGCCCAAGGGTATTTTATTGCTTTTGTTATATATAGATCTGTTCCAATTGGATCTTCAACGTCAGGTTTAAACTTAACTGGAAATTCCTTTCCCCAATCTCCTGGTGTCAGTGGTCCATTATCCAGCCACCATGGCAAAGGATCTCTTATGCGCTCTTTTTTATCAATATTTATATATTCACTTTGCGAGAGAGGTTTATAAATTATTGGTGATAATAAATTATTTGTTTGAGTTACAACGGAAGCACGCTCAGTAGCTAATCCTGGCGTATGGTGTATGCCTGTTCTATGGTAACTAACATACAGTTGACGTTGGTCATCATAAAAGGTACAGGATTGTGTACCATTTCTAAATGGTATGAGAGCAAGTTTCATCCTTTTCCAAACAAAACCATCAGGGGAAGTATAAAGATAAGTTCCACGGCTATGATACCCAGTTATATATTTCCATTTGCCTTCACCTTCACTATTAGGATCAATAAAAGGATTGCCAAGACCTCCAACAGGTTCCAGAATACAATAATTATT
>JAGRJP010000116.1 GCA_020442665.1 Lysobacterales bacterium | reverse complement strand
TCTGTAAAATATTTTTCAGAGTCTTTGCCTAAAGTTGCGTGCAACAAAGCAGTCACATTAACCGGTGTAGTGGTGGTTGAAATTGCCACTTGAATATTCTCATCTAAAGCTTCATCAATGAGTTTTTTAACACCTCTTCTTAGCGGAATTTTTCCTGACTGAAGTAATTCAACATAGTGTTTGGTTTTACACAAATGCAATTCCTTGATTTCAGTATCCGACAAAACATCCTGTTTAAGAAAATCCGTCTGATAATATTTGATGCGTTCTTTTCCACCGGTAATTTTAAGAAGCTTTCCGTATAACTCCTCATCCCAATGCCAATCCAGTCCATGTTCTTCAAATGCCAGATTAAAAGCCACCCGATGACCATTACGTTCGGTATCAGCCATCGTTCCGTCCACATCAAAAATTATGCACTTGAGTTTCATAAAAAAGATTTTTCATCCCAAAATTACACTGTCTTAAATGTTTCTACCGTCATCCCTGCAAAGGCAGGGATCTCATCCAGTTTGCCGTATTTTAAATTTTGACTTTTTTATGAGATTCCCGCCTACGCGGGAATAACGATAATAGTTTATTTATACCTTTCAGCCATATCATCCATAGAAACCGGTTTGATTTTGGAGGCATTGCCTGCTGACCCAAATGCTTCAAAACGGTTGATACACACATCACGCATGGCATCGGTTGCTTTTCTAAAGAATTTACGCGGATCAAAGTTTGATGGATTCTCATATAAAAACTTACGGATTGCACCGGTTGATGCCAAACGTAAATCAGTATCAATATTGACTTTTCTCACACCATGTTTAATGCCTTCCTGAACTTCTTCAACCGGAACACCATAGGTTTCAGGAATTTCACCACCAAATTCATTAATGATTCTTAACCATTCTTGAGGAACCGCAGATGAACCATGCATAACCAGATGCGTGTTTGGAATCGCCTGATGAATTTCTTTAATTCTTTGTATGGACAAAATATCACCGGTTGGTGGCTTGGAGAATTTATAAGCCCCATGCGAAGTTCCGCAAGCAATGGCTAACGCATCGACTTTAGTCTGTTCAACGAAATCTTTAGCTTCATTCGGATCGGTCAATAACTGATCCATTGATAATTTGCCTTCAGCTCCTGAACCATCTTCCTCAGCCGCCATACCTGTTTCTAAAGAACCCAAAACTCCTAATTCGCCCTCGACAGAAGCTCCACAAGCGTGAGCCATATCAACAACTTTACGCGTCACTTCAACATTGTATTCATAACTGGAAGGTGTTTTCATATCTTCTTTCAAAGAACCATCCATCATCACCGATGTAAAGCCCAAATACAGCGATTGTTGGCAAACTGCCGGTGATGCACCATGATCCTGATGCAAAACAATTGGAATATCCGGCCATTGCTGAACCGCAGAATGCACCAAACCTTTGATGAAAGACGGTCCTGCATATTTTCTGGCTCCGGCTGAACCTTGCAAAATCACAGGAGAATTTGTGATCGCAGCAGCTTCCATAATTGCGTGTATTTGCTCCATGTTGTTCACATTAAATGCCGGCATTCCGTAACCGTTCTCTGCCGCATGATCCAATAATTGTCTTAATGAAATTAATGCCATTGTTACTCTCCCATTGTTTGTTTGACTACTTTCACTAGATTTTCCACAGTGAAACCAAATTCTTTAAATAATTGTGCTCCCGGAGCTGATTCACCAAAAGTATCTTGACTGACAACAGAACCATTCAAACCCACATATTTGTACCAGAAATCACCATGTCCGGCTTCCACAGCGACTCTTGCCGCGACTGATGCCGGTAAGACGCTTTCTTTATATCCCTTATCTTGTTTATCAAAAATATTGGTGCAAGGCATGGAAACCACACGAACCTTATCGCCTAATTGTTCCGCTGCCTGCATTGCTAAACCAACTTCAGAGCCGGTTGCAATGATAATCGCTTCTGGTGTACCTGCTGAATCTTTTAAAACATATCCGCCTTTTGAAATATTGGCGACTTGTTCGTCTGTTCTTTCTTGTTTATCAGTGTTTTGACGAGTGAATGTCAGACAGGTCGGACCATCGGCTTTTTCCAATCCTGATTTCCACGCTGCAACTGATTCCACCGCATCACAAGGGCGCCATACATCCATATTTGGAATGAGACGTAAGGTTGAGGTTTGTTCAACCGGCTGATGAGTCGGACCGTCTTCACCCACTCCAATCGAATCATGAGTATAAACGAACAAACCGCGAATCTTCATCAATGCCGCCATGCGAAGCGCGTTTCTGGCATATTCAGAAAACATTAGGAATGTGGCCCCATAAGGCATCAAGCCACCGTGCAACATCATTCCATTCATCATAGCCGTCATACCGAATTCACGCACGCCATAAGATAAATAGTTGCCGTTGAAATCAAGTTCCCCATCATTGCAGGCTTTGGATTGCGACCAGAATGTGTTATTTGATGGTGTTAAATCCGCAGAACCACCAAACAAACCGGGAACCAAAGGTCCTAATGCTTCCAGAGCATATTTCGAGGCTTTTCGAGTTGGCATTGCCGGAGCTTCAGCTTGTGCTTTTTTAATCTCAGCTTGTGCTTTTGCTTCGAAATCATCCGGCAATTCACCTTTCATTCTCAATGTAAATTCAGTGGATTTTTCAGGGAATTTTTTAGAATATTTTGCGAATTTTTTATTCCATTTCTTCTCTGCTTTGGCTCCAGAGTCAACGGCATTCCAGCCGTCATAAACATCTTGCGGAATTTCAAAAGCCGGAGATTCCCAACCCAATGCCTTGCGAGTTAATGCAATTTCTTCATCACCAAGTGGTGCTCCGTGACAGTCATGCGAGCCTGCTTTATTCGGTGCACCTTTTCCGATAATAGTTTTTGCACAAATGATGGATGGCTTGTCTTTAACTCTTCTGGCTTTCTTGATAGCCTTTTTAATTTCTTTCGAATCATGTCCGTCAATTTTCTGAACATGCCAGCCATAAGCCTTGAATCGTTTTGCCGTATCATCGGTGAACCATCCGTCCACTTCACCATCGATAGAAATATTGTTATCATCATAAACCGCAATCAACTTGCCCAGCTTTAAAGTTCCTGCCAATGAACAAGCCTCGTGTGAAATCCCTTCCATCAAACATCCATCACCTAAAAATACATAAGTGTAATGATTAACAATATCCAATTTGTCCTGATTGAACTCTTTCGCTAACAACTTCTCAGCCAAAGCCATACCAACAGCATTAGTAATCCCCTGACCCAAAGGACCTGTGGTTGTTTCTACACCCGGCGTGTAACCGTATTCCGGATGTCCCGGAGTTTTGGAATGCAACTGACGGAAATTTTTGATGTCATCCATGCTTAAATCATAGCCAGTCAGATGCAATAAGGAATACATCAGCATCGAGCCATGTCCATTAGACAAAACGAAACGATCCCGATCGAACCATTTAGGATTCTTCGGGTTGTGTTTCATGAAATCGTTGTATAAAACTTCAGCCAAATCCGCCATGCCCATTGGTGCACCCGGATGACCTGAATTTGCTTTTTGAATCGCATCCATAGATAAAACGCGGATGGCATTCGCAAGTGTGGTTCTGTTCGTCATGATTGGTAACTCTTTTGAAATTTCTGAGCCCATATTATAGCAGGACAAAGATAAACAAAAGTCACTAATATTTATATCAAATATAAGATTTGCTTATGAATATATAACTGTCATCCTGAGCAAAAAGCAAAGGATCTTCTAAATAAATGCAGATTCTTCCTCGCTACGCTCCTCAGAATGACAAACTTGTGGATTTATTCAGAGAAGTAGGTAGTGGACTTCAGTCTACGTAATATAGATTAGCTAAAGCTAACTAACCGAATAGACGAAAATCGACTTACAAACCGCATAAACAAAAAGGACCAAAATCCTTGGTCCTTATTTGTTTCTTGAAGCTTTGCTTCTCTCTTCGGCGCTTGGCTTTGTTGGTTTTGTCATGAACTCCGCCTTTACCCATAATCGACAGTCTTGCGACTGTGTTTCTGACTTTTTTCATAGTTTTCTCCTTTTCTGTCAATGGCCTTGGAATCAATATCTTTGGTATAGATTTTGATCGGAACCCGACTTTTTATTAATTTGTTAAAATTATAAGGCATAAAAAAGCCTGAAATACATAATGCAATTCAGGCTTTTATTTTTTATCTGAAAGGCATTATCCATAAACTGCCTTCCAAAA
>JAGRJP010000013.1 GCA_020442665.1 Lysobacterales bacterium | reverse complement strand
GGAATTGCGACTGCCAGTCCGATTTCTGTGGTGATTAAGGCGATTGAAATACCACTCGACAGCAATTTAGGATCGCCGGTTCCAAACTCAGTAATGATATCAAAAGTCGATATCATGCCGGTAACTGTTCCTAAAAGTCCTAAAAGTGGTGAAACTGTTGCAATTACCATGATTAACGAACCAAAACGATTCAACTGTCCTGATTCATGCAAAATGCTTTCTGAAACAATATCTTCAATATGTTCACGGTCACGAGTGATATTTCTCAATACTGCATAGAGAACTCTGGAGCTGGAACTTTTCTTAGATTTGGCGACTTTAATCGCTGCACTCATGTCTTCATTCTCGATATGGTTTACAATTTTATTCAGTATTTTTTCTGTGCTTGATGAAGCTTTCTTCAAGAACCAGAATCTCATGATGATAAGCAATGCTGCAATCACGCCCAAAACAAAAATAATCCAAGCGATAATTCCGCCGGAATCAACAACACCTTTGATGGTTTTGCTTTGCTTTTCTTCTATAGGTTTGACACTGGATTCATACAGGAATATTGGCAATGAATCCACTGTATTAGAATTCAAAATATTTTTGACGGAGTCATTATCTTTGGAATTCCAGATTTTGAAATTATTTTCACCAGCCGGAGCTAAAACTCCGGAGCCTTTTGGTGAAATACCGTAAGAAGCAATATTTCCGACTTTAAGTATTTGCCCCTGAACCTCTGTCCCGTCTTGTAAAAAGAAATTACCTTGATGTTTTGAGGTTTTTGAGCTGTTGGATAAAATTCCTTTTGCAAAATCGACTAAATCAGTTATTTTTTCAATTTCAGTTTGATTTTCAAAGGCTTCAGGCAGCTTTAAATTGTATTCAGTCAATGTTGATTGAGCCTGAGTGATAGTGGCATTGATTAACTCATTGTTATTAGTCGCTGATTCTGAATTGCGTTGCATAGAAAAAATATCGTCTTCCAGTTGATTGCTTTGTTGCTCCAAAGACAATAAAAGATTTTCCAAACGACTGATTTCGCGGTTGATATCAGCTTCTTCTTTTTGAGCTTGTGATTTATATTCTGAAATCCTTGTTTGCAGGTTTTTAACTTGAGTGGTCAGGAATGCATATTCCTTTTTGTAGGCATTCTGAATATCTTGTTCTACTTTTTGATTATCAACTGGTGGAATTTCTGTTTGTTCTGTATTTTCGGTTTGTGAAAATACGGTTTCAATATTTAACAAAAGTAACAGAATAAATAAGAGGGGTTTATGTTTCATTATGATTACTCCTGTATTGTTAGCTCAAGCGGTAATGTGAAGTAGCCTTGTCTGATTTGTTTCTTTAATGATTCAAACAGATTGGACACTTGTTGAATTTCTGCATTATCAGTCAGAAGGTAGTGTTTCCAATTATTGTTTTCTCTTTTAACTGAGCCGTATTTGTCATCTCTGGTTTTGAAGTACATCAGGACCGTTCCCAGCTTGGCGACATCAACAAGTAAATTTTCACCATCGAGCTCAATGGTTTGTGAATAAATGGCATTTTCTTTCGTCAATCTGATTTCATCCTCAACAAAAGCCCAAATTTGATTAATCGCATTTTGTGATGTCATCTTACTTGAGTTTAGATTTCTACGGATTTCAGCCAGAACGCTTTTTCTTTCTTCCTGCTTGAAAGGGATGCCTGTTTCGACAGATTGTTCTAAACCAGCAATAATTTCTTCAACTTGTGGAATAAGTTCCTGAGAATTAGTACCGAGATTTTTAATTTTCTCTTGCAGATTAGTGATTTCAATTTCTGATTGTTGAATCTGAAGCTCTTTACGATCAATGTTCGCACTAATCTCTGTTTTGCGAGTGTTCAAGTACGACATTGAATTCTGATGTTCGGCTTTCAGGATTTTCAACTCTGATTGCAAGTCTTCAACTTGGCCACGAAGACTAATCAGATTTTTTGCTAGTTTTTCATCTGTTTGCGAATTTGCACTTTGGCAAAAACAACAAGTTAGTATCATAAATACGAGTGAGTTGGTTTTCATTTCTGTTAAATTTGTAAAAAGCCAGCAAAGTCTAATGCTGCAATGTGACAGTTTTATTACATTATATTGCGATATTGTTATTTAATTTTTTTGAAATAAAAGTCACAAAAAATTCATTTTTCTGTAACTGAATTGAAATACATCGAATCTATCATGGCGGCTTTCTTGGAATTAAATTGAGGTTATATAAATGATTAAGAAAATTAAATCCGTAGTGTTGAGTGGCGCATTATTAGCAACCGGCATTGCGAGTGCAATTACGGTTGATGAGAATTTTGAAGGATTTTGGTATCAATCCGATATTTCAGCAGGTCGAGGATGGGCATTTGACTATATTCCTCTCGGACCGGAAAAAGGGTTAATGTTCGTTGCCGGTTATGTTTATGATGATATGGGAAATCCATTTTGGGTTGTTGGTTCAGACGAAGTACTGGATGGCGAGTCTTTATTAGAAATCAATCTCTTAACTGTAACTGGAGGTAATTTTGATACTTCCTCAAGCAGAACAAACAATCCTTTTGGAACAATGAATATTGATGTGGAAAACTGCCAGTCAATGGCTGTAAACATATCTGGAATAGATAGTGATTTGGTATCTACAACTGAATTATCATTCACTCTAACTCCGCAGGATGAAATTGCAGGCGCTGTCCGTGATGCAACAGTTTGTCCCTATCAACAAAAATTCACAGGGTGTCCTGATTTTGCAACAGAGTCCACTCAACCAAAAACTTGTATTGTTACAGGTACTTTAGCCGGAGATGTGACATTTACAAATGATACTAATTGGGTGCTTCAAGGCGGAGTATTTGTTGGTGAAGACGGTGGTACAACAGCTAATTTAACCATCGAGCCTGGTACTCGTGTATTAGGTGTAACCGGAAATGATTTCCTTGCAGTTCAACGTGGTTCGAAAATATTTGCCGAAGGCACAGCTAAAGCTCCAATTGTTTTCACAGGTCCTTTTAATGCCAGTGATGCATCAGCAGGAGCTGGTAACTGGGGCGGTTTGGTAATTAATGGAAAAGCTCCAATCAACATTTGTGATGAAGCCGTTCCATTTGCTCAATGTGAAGATGTTGGGGAAGGAAGCTCAGGAAACTTTGGCGGTGATAAGCCACATGATTCAAGTGGTGTGTTGAAGTATGTACGTGTACAATTTGGTGGATTCAGAATTAATGACGAAGACGAATTGAACGGTATCGCTTTCCAAGCTGTTGGTGATGGAACGGTTGTTGATTATGTTCAGGTTCATGCGAATGAAGATGATGGTATCGAGTTTTTTGGTGGTACTGTAAATGCTAAACATATCGTTTTAACAGGTATTAAAGATGATTCATTAGACTGGACTCATGGCTGGGATGGTAAGGTGCAATATTTGTTGGCAAAACAAGATCCGGATGCTGCAAATGATAAAGAAAGAGGAATTGAAGCTGACAACTATGAAGAAAACAATGATGCATCTCCTCGCTCACAACCTATGATTGCAAATGCGACATTTATTGGTGCGCCTTCTGATAACAAAACGACTACAGGTATGGTTTTGAGACGTGGTACCGGTGCCAACTTTACAAACGTGATTGTTACAGGTTTTGAAAAATGTCTGGATATTGATTCGGATGCGACTTTTGCTGCTGCAGGAACACCTAATAATCTGACAGGTACATTAACTATGGAAAATACTGTGATTAGTTGTGATGTTAACTTTGAAGAAGAAGATGGTGATGCATTCACGAATCAAGCATTCTTCGAAGCTCAACCGGGCAACATGGTTGCGAATCCGGCATTGGATAATATTTATCCAACATCTTCAACTCCTACAGGGTTGACGATGGATCCTGAAGTATGGGGAGCTTTCTTTGATAAAGTTAACTATGTTGGTGCTTTCGGTTCTAAAGCAACAGCGTGGACCAATGGTTGGACTGAATTTTTGGATTAATCCGAAAATAATAATAACAAGTTAAGTTTAAGTATAATTTAATCCTCGTAGGGTTTACCTACGGGGATTTTTTATTTGTATAATGGATATGGTGTTTAAAAATAATTAAAATATAATGACAACCAGAGTAGATATTCAAAAAGAGTATTTTGAAAAACTTAAATTTCCGGATGCTTGTGTGGTATGTAGCAAAGAAAACCCTGACTCCTCTTTAAATCTAAATACTTTTATCACAATCAATCAACCCTTTAACGAGCCAATGTTTAAAAACTGGCAAGTAAATGTTCCTGTTTGTACAGAACATAAAAGAAATATCACATTTGGCAGATGGATTTCTCGGTTGTTGTTTTTGAGTTTGGTAATACTCACAACCGTGGCCATGCTTTTGTTTTGGAGCTTTCTACAAATTCAAAACCTTTGGATCAACCTTGGTATTTTAGTTATTTTATTATCAATTGTTATCTTTATACACTCAAAGTTATATGCAGCACCTTTGCTAGTTGAGTCTTTCTCCTATCGAATACTATTTACGTTTAGAGATGATAAATTGGCAGAAAAATTTGCAAAGTTAAACGGAGTGAATAAAGTTTATAATGTATTCAATCAAGATAGGGAAATTTGAATCTGTTATTTCTCAGAAATTATCGAGAAAAATTCAATCCAATCCATTTATCTTATAAAATGCTTTGATGATCGAATTTATACTTAACAATAAAATAATAAAAACTGATGCAAATGAATCTATAACACTGGTAGATTTCATTCGTGATGATAAAGGTTTGAAAGGAACTAAAATTGTTTGTAGAGAGGGAGATTGTGCTGCTTGCTCGGTTTTGGTTGGAGAGTTAGATGTTTCTCATAATTCTGTTAAATATCATACAATTACGTCATGCATATCACCTCTTGCCAACGCTCATGGCAAGCATATTGTTACGATTGAGGGTTTGAATCAAAATCATATACTCACTCCGGTACAAAATTCAATAAAAAATAATAATGCCACACAATGTGGATTTTGTACTCCGGGATTTGTAATCGCCATGACGAATTATTGTCTCAACCCAAGTTTGAATTCAGAAGAACAAATGCTGGATTGCATCGGCGGTAATATCTGTCGTTGTACCGGTTATGTTTCACTGGTAAAAGCGGCAAAGGACATCATTTCTCAAACACAAAACAAAGGAGAAAAATATCAATTACAGGAGCTCATTTCAGAAGGTTTTATCCCTGAATACTTTGCAGGTATGGCTTTGAAGTTAGCTACAATCGAACCAAAAATACCAAATAACCATTCCTCAAATATTATTGCCGGCGGTACAGATTTATATGTACAAAAAGCGGATGAACTTCTTCTCAGAAACCATGCAAGATTTATCCATTCAGAATCCAAAAGTTCAGTCAAAATACAAAATGGCAAGTGTATTCTTTCGGCTAATGCGACGGTTTCAGATTTATTTCACAATCCCGAATTAATTCGATCAATTCCGGAATTACATGATTTTCTGAGGCTGGTTTCTTCAGAACCAATCAGGAATATGGCGGCGATTGCCGGAAACTTTGTCAACGCATCACCAATTGCAGATATGAGTATTTTTTGTCTGGCGTTGGATGCGGAGTTAACATTACAAAGTTCGAAAAACTCACGGAAAATACGACTGAAAGATTTCTTTCTGGACTATAAAAAAACTGCTTTGCAAAAAGATGAGCATATCTCACAAATTGTATTTAACATTCCAAATAAAAGTGCATATTTCAATTTTGAAAAAATCTCAAAACGCCGAAATCTGGATATTGCAACAGTCAATAGTGCAATTTATTTGGAAATAAAAAATGACACGGTTTTAAAAGCCAATATCGCTATTGGTGGTGTGGCTCCAATTCCTATGTATTTAACAAAATGCAGTGAATTTTTAATCAATAAAGAAATCAATCTTGGTACTTTAAAGCAACTTTTGGAAATATTAAATCAGGAAATCTCGCCGATTTCTGACGTTCGTGGAACTGCTGATTATAAAAAATTACTTGCAAATCAAATCATTAAACAACATTTCTTAAAATTATTTCCTGATTCAATCAAATTTGAGGAAGTGTTATGAAAAATATTGATTCCAACGGACATGTCAGGGGAGAATCCCTGTTTATTGATGACATAATCACCAAATCCAACACATTGCATGCTGCTGTTCTTTCCAGTGTCGTAGCTCATGCCAATCAATTGCAACTGGATATTTCCGGAGCCTTGTCTTTTCCGGGGGTTGAAGCAGTGATTTTGGCAAAAGATATTCCCGGTGAGAATCAAATTGGTGGAATTATTTTTGATGAACCATTGCTGGCTGAAGATGAAATTCACTTTCAGGGACAACCTTTGGCAATCGTTGTCGCTGAATCCAACTTTATAGCCAGGCAAGCGAGAAAATTGATTAAAGTTACTTGTAATCAATTACCGGTCATCACAACAGCCAAGCAAGCAAAACAGCAAGGAGGATTTATCAATCCACCTCGAAGTTTTGGCATGGGTGATGTTGAGAAAGCATTTGCTGAATGTGATTATGTTTTTGAGGATGAGGTCTTTAGCAATGGACAAGAGCATCTTTATCTGGAAACTCAGGGAGCTTATGCGGAAAGAATGG
Organism: Lysobacterales bacterium; assembly: GCA_020442665.1. Taxonomy (GTDB): domain Bacteria; phylum Pseudomonadota; class Gammaproteobacteria; order Xanthomonadales; family Marinicellaceae; genus NORP309. The sequence continues at coordinate 14,910 of JAGRJP010000013.1, read as the reverse complement.
AAAACGGCTGTATTAAGCTCATGTCATCCACACAAGGCCCAACTGTGGTACAAAGAATTACAGCACGAGTGCTTGGTGTGTCGATGAACAAAATTGAAGTTGATGTCACTCGTTTGGGCGGAGGATTTGGTGGTAAAGAAGATCAGGCAACTCCGTGGGCTTGCATGGTGGCATTAGCAACACATCTCACTCAAAAGCCGGTTAAGCTGATTCTGGACAGGCATGATGATTTGAAAATGACGGGCAAGCGTCATCCTTATGAAAGCTCGTTCAAAATCGGTTTGGATAAAAACTTAAAAATCAAAGCCTTTCAAGCTGAATTTTTACAAAATTCGGGTGCTGCTGCAGATTTGTCTCCGGCAATTGCTGAAAGAACATTATTTCACGCGACCAATAGTTATTTTATACCGAATGTAAAAACGGTGGTTCACAGTTGTAAAACCAACTTGCCGCCGAATACGGCATTTCGCGGATTTGGTGGACCACAAGGAAAGTTTGTCATCGAATCTGCCATCGTAAAAGCAGCAGAGCAGTTAAATATTCCGGCATGGAAAATTCAAAAAGCCAATTTGTTGCAGGAAAACGATGAATTATATTATGGACAAATTGCCGAGAATGTTGAAGCTCAAAACTGCTGGAGTCAATTTGATAAAACGTTCAAAATCAATAAAATACAGAAAGAAATTGATTCGTTTAATGACACAAATAAACAATTCAAAAAAGGCATGGCATTGATGCCTATTTGCTTTGGAATCTCTTTTACTAACACACCAATGAACCATGCCAGAGCTTTGGTGCATATTTATCAGGACGGTAGTGTCGGTATCAGCACCGGAGCGGTGGAAATGGGGCAGGGTGTTAATACCAAAATGCTACAAATAGCCGCTCAGACTTTTTCGATCCCTGAGCAATTGATAAAACTGGAAACCACCAACACCACACGTGTGGCAAATACTTCACCATCTGCTGCCAGTTCTACTGCTGATTTAAACGGAAAGGCGTTGCTTAAGGCTTGTCAATCTTTATTGGAACGATTGAAACATGTGGTTGCCGATGAGTTTTCTGTTGGTGTTGATTTAATCGAAATAAACAATGGTCGAGTTTTTATTCAGCAAAAAGAAACTGACTGGGACTGGAATAAACTGGTGTTTGAGGCATTCTGGAAACGAGTGTGCTTAACCGAAAATGCACACTATGCAACTCCGAAAATTCAATTCGACAAAACCAAGGAAAAAGGTCATCCATTTGCCTATCATGTTTATGGGTTGGCAGCAATCACAACTACAGTTGATTGTTTGTTAGGAACTTATGAAATTGACAGAGTGAAAATTGTTCATGATTTCGGACAAAGTATGAATCCGGGAGTGGATATGGGTCAGGTTGAAGGGGCTTTAGCACAAGGAATCGGCTGGATGACGATGGAAGAAATCGCCTACAATAATGATGGAAAACTGCTGTCCAATGCTTTATCAACCTATAAAATCCCGGATGTTTTCTCCATAGCCAAAGACATTCAAATTGAATCTTTGAAAACTGAAGGTAATGATATGGCAATACTAAAATCTAAAGCCGTTGGTGAACCTCCGTTGATGTACGGAATCGGAGCTTATTTTGCAATCAACAACGCCATTAAAGCCTTTAATCCACAGTATCAATGCCAATTCCACGCCCCAATGACACCAGAGAAAGTGTTAATGAGGTTGTATGGTAAGAACTCATCTTAGCATTATGCTAAGAATGATTGTTCTTACTAAAAATTTAGGGTTCTAGATAAAGTGATGCTAAGATGTATTCACTTTAGTAGTTTATTTCCAATACTTGGATTTTCCAGGACACTCGTTCTTGATTTTTTTAATTACCTCATCAAAACCGTCCATTTTAAAAGTCGTCTCTGAACTGGAGGAATAACCTACTCCGATTTTTAATTCTTTTGAGTTTTGAATGCTGGTTAGAGTTTTTACTATATCTTTTATTTTGTCATTTTTATATATAAGGTTTTTGTCCAGGTACACCCAATTTTCAGACTCATAACCAATATCTGATGAGTAGAGTGACACTCTTGCATTTTCATCTTTTATTCCAAATGATGAATTTATTAATATCCCTAAAAATGGTTGATTATTCTCACATGTAATAACTAGAGAATTATTCTCCATTACTCCTAAACCACTATTATCAATGTTATATGCAACCCAGTTTGATTCTGAAAGAGAAGATGGAGTTAATTTGCTTATAATCCAATTGTGGAAAACTGTTTTATCAATATCTGCTTGTGCCATCTCAAGGAAAGAAAGAAGTTTCACTTGAGTATCCTTACATACATTAGAGTATATATGCATAAATTTCACTGCATTATCTTTACTTTGAGTGATCGTTAGAGCAGGAAATGATAAATATCTCTTAAAGCCAACAAAAGCCCCATAGGAGTTTTTTCCGTTTACTTCACCACAAACCACCACTTCATCATCTTTAAGGTTTATGTTGGTATAAACCTTTTCATTTTGGAATAATACATCAACTGGGTTTTTGAAGTCGGACACGACCTTCTTCCTTGCTTCCAAAACCCTTGGATCAATATTTTCATTAATCTTTGGATATAACTTATCAAAGCAAGCCAGTCTTTTAATATCATTTTCGATATTTGGGCAGTCTTGGGCGTACGATGTAATTGTGAATAAGAGTGTGATAATTAATATCTTTTTCATAGGTAAATCCTCGATTAATGTGAGGTTGTAAAATACCAGATAAAAGGGGAGGTGTCAATCGTGAGAAAACTTCAATAACTTTATGCTCTTCATGGTTATAGAATAAAAAACCAAGACTTGATAGAAGCCTAACTTTCCCAATAAGCAGGAATAAACAGCAGGAAGATTGTAAATATTTCCAAACGTCCGAATATCATTACTAAAGATAGTACCCACTTGCTACCATCTTGTAAACTCGCATAGTTAGAACCGGCATCTCCCAATGCAGGTCCAAGATTAGCCATTGCTGAAAATGTTGCTGACACAGATGTAGTTAAGTCCTCTCCAAAGGATAAAAGAAGAAGTATAAAAATCATAAGTAAGAATATTAATTGGAAAAAGAATGCTGATACAGAGTCTAATACTCGGTAATTCACAATTTTTCCGTCAAGTTTGATAATGAACTTCCCATGTGGGTGGATCAGGCGATATAACTCTCGCAAACTTAATTTATAGATCAAAATGACTCGAATCATTTTGATTCCGCCCGAAGTCGATCCTGCACATGCTCCTATTGTTCCCAAAATAATAAAATAAAATGGCACCATCAACGGTAGCATACTTATATCCTCAGTTCCAAATCCTGTTGTAGTTATTGTCGATACGATGTTAAATGCTGAGTGTCTTATCGTTTCGTACAGTGTTGGATGAGATTCAGTAATTAACAAAACTATAGAAATGAAAACCAAAGAAAACATTATGACTCCAAAATAGGTTTTTATTTCTGTATCATGGAGGTAAACTTTCATAGATGCTGATCTCCAAGCTGTGAAATGGGAAGCAAAGTTAATTCCTCCCACCAGCATGAATATCATACTTATGAGTTCGATCAATGAGTTGTTGAAATACCCAATAGAAGCATCATGAGTCGACATTCCTCCTGTAGCTAATGTTGAGAAAGAGTGACCGACAGCATCAAATAAATTCATTCCCGCCATATAATAGGCCAGAGCACACATAATCGTGAAACCAAGATATAGATACCATAATGTTTTGGCAGTTTCGGCAATTCTGGGGGTGAGTTTCTGGTCTTTCATCGGACCGGGAGTTTCTGCTTTGAACATCTGCATTCCACCAATTCGTAACATAGGCAGAATGGCGATTGCCAAAACGATGATTCCCATACCACCGAGCCATTGCATCAATTGGCGATAAAACAAAATAGAGTGAGGTAAACCATCCAGTTGAGTGATAATGGTTGCTCCTGTGGTTGTCAACGCCGAAACGGATTCGAAAACTGAGTCAGCTAAGGACAACTCCATGGAGGTTGCCAGATACAAAGGAATAGCGCCACTAACACCAAGAATAAACCAAGACAAGCCGACAACAATAAATCCACTGCGAATTTTTAATTCGGAACGTGACTTGCGAAAGATGATAAGTAACAAAGAACCACTGGTGAAAAGAAATAGAAAACCATGAAAAAAAGGTCTCACATCTCCATCACCGTAAATCATACCAATGAGTGCCGGCGGAATCATTATCAAACTGGAAATAACCAACAAAAGACCAATGATGCGAACAATAGTCTTTCCAAGGTGAGATGAACTCCGGTTATCTGTAGTGTTTTGGATTCTCATGGAGTATGATTATATCCGATTCTTAAAGTTTCAATAACCAATATTGATAATAATCCAACAAAAGCAGAATTATGTTTAGTCACAATTTATCTTTAAACCTCAGAGTCGTTTTAGCGATTTTGTCAGGACTTTCGGTTGTTCCGATCGCCTATTTGGAAAAATACAATTCGGCAGTTATTTATGGTGTGTCACTAGTAAATAGCTTGATTGGAGCGGTTTTTGCAGTTTTGGTGATGATGCCATATTTGAAAAGGTTTAATGTTCTAAAGGTATTGCTGTTAATTGCATCCAGCATTTTTATATACACCTTGGTATCTGAACTGGCGATCAAGCGATATGATGTTTTCTTTACAGATATCAGTCATCGAACATCGATTATTTTATCGGGAGGTTTAGGTGCGATTCTGACATTGCTTGCAGTGCAGTTGATTATTCCAATAAGATTCAAAAAACATGCCTACTGGATGGTAATTATCACCGGTGCTTTTGGAGGTTTTATTTTTTCCTATTCAATTGATTCCAATTTGGTCGTTATCAACTCCATCGGCTATATCGTTTGGCAAGTGTTGGTTTGTATGACTCTCTTTTATACCAAAGAAAACAGAGAGCCATAATATTGTTTTGAAATTCTTATTGGTCTTTTATAAATCTCAATCCATAAAATCCCGATAAAAACAGCAGAAATATCAACAATGCCAGACTTAAATTCGAAGTTGCATCAATTGTTGGAGGACCTTCCAGAACTTCAATTGGAATGCTTGCTACGAAATATTTATCGTAGTCAGCTAGGTTGGGAGGAAACTGGTCTTCAAAAGTTACAATATAATAATTAAGACTATAATTTCCCTCAAGGAGTGGGTTTAATATGCCTCTTGAAACATAAACAGGCTGAGGTGGATCTATACATATGCTAGATCTATCTCTTCTAACTACTAGATCAATTGACTGACCATTAGTCCATTCAGGCAATCCAATTTTTGTTGGTTTCGATGTAAATGACGATATGATTTAAGATTCTTTTTTTTGATTTTCTAAAAAATTATTATGCATTAAATCTTAACTTATGTAATATCGGATATTAAATTGATCAATTAGGAAAGGAGTTTAGGTATGGGGGCTGCTGTAAAGTACATTGTTTTTTTTTCATTGTTTTTGGTTTTTATTTCATCTCAAGCTGAGAATTTAACTTTACCGGATTCCACTTATCCAAATACCATTCAAGCAAGACAAGCCGGAGAGCAAGCAAAACTACTTCCTGCACCCTATGTCAGAAGAGGCACTGGATCAAATAACAGCCTGAATTATGGCCAATCTGTTTCTGTCGATGGCAATCGTGCATTGGTTGGCGCCCTGGGTTTGGGGCTTGAGTCAAGAGGTAAAGGTGCAGCCTACGTCTATGATTGGGTCAATCAGGAATGGCAACTGACCGCCATTCTACAGTCTGATGACATCACCAATGAAGACTTCTTTGGTGGTGAAGTGCTGTTATCAGGAAATCTGGCTTTTGTGAATATGACCGGTGGCACTACAGATCTACCCGGTGCTGTTTATGTTTTTGAATTTGATGGCCAAAACTGGACTCAAAAACAAAAAATCATGGCTCAAGGTGTTGTCAATTCAGATAATTTCGGTGGTAGTTTGAGCAAGTCAGGCGGCCAACTCATGATCGGCGCCTGGGGTACCGACAGCTTGAAGGGTTCAGTTTTTGTTTTTGAATACAATGGTTCTGAATGGCAAGAGACGCAAGAATTAACAGCCAATGATGGGGTAGCACACGATTGGTTTGGTTATTCGGTCAGTGTTTCCGGTAATTTTGCTTTGGTGGGAGCCCACAATGATGACGGTGAGTCGGGAGCCGCTTATGTTTTTGAATATGATGGGAGCAGTTGGACTCAAACCGATAAATTCACCGCAAGTGATGTAAATATCAATGATTGGTTCGGCTTCTCAGTCAGTTTATCGGGTAACCGGGCAGTGGTTGGTGCCTCTAACGACGACAGTGGTCGTGGTTCAGCTTATGTGTTTGAATTTAATGGAACAGACTGGATTCAAACCCGTAAATTAATTGCTGACGATGGTCAAAGTGACGACCGGTTTGGCGTGTCCGTGGATCAGTTCGGGGATTCTGTATTGATTGGTGCTCCGGGATACTCACTAGACAGTACACTTGGCACAGTTTACCTGTTTGAATATAACGGCAGTGATTGGAATCAAACGTTAACGTTTACAAATTCTGCGGGGAATTTAGGCAATGAATTTGGAAATTCGGTCAGTTTTAACGCTGATCATGTCTTTATCAGTACCTTAACCGGGGTTATTCAAAATGGAGTGACAGGCGGTGTTGTGGTATTTAATCACGGTACCGGAAGCTGGTTGGAACAAACACGTCTTCTGCCTGATCCGGGTGTTCATGATTATGATAATTTTGCACAATCACTGAGCATATCCGGAAACCGGGCGTTGATAGGCGCACCGGGTAATGATGACAATGGATACAACACCGGCGCTGCTTACCTGTATGATTACGATGGTCAAAACTGGCATCAAACTAAACAACTGACGGCAACCTTGGGCGCTGATTATGCTGCATTTGGTTTTGCAGTGAGTCTGTCAGGAAATCGTGCACTCATAGGGGCTCCATACGATATAGAAAACAGCATAGACACAGGTGCTGCCTATGTTTTGGATTTTGATGGAAGCCACTGGAATCAAACAGCCAAATTAATTGCCAGTGATGGTGCCACGAGCGACGCTTTTGGTTATGCCGTTAGCCTGCAAGGAAATCGTGCTGTTATTGGTGCTTATCTCGATGATGATCACGGTGATGGTTCCGGATCAGTTTATGTCTTTGATTATGATGGCAGTCAATGGACAGAGACACAAAAAATAACAGCGAGCGATGGTGCAATGGGTGATTGGTTTGGACAGTCCGTCAGTTTGCATGGTGAAAGGATATTAATTGGTGCTTATCAGGATGATACCAGTGCTGCGAATGCGGGTTCTGCCTATGTTTTTGAATGGAATGGAAGTATCTGGTCTGAAACTGAAAAACTGGAGGCCAATGATGCTGAGTCTGATGACTTTTTTGGGTATTCGGTCAGCCTGTCTGGAGATCGGGCCCTCATTGGTGCTTATCGGGAAGACGATAATGGCTCACAATCTGGAGCCGCTTATGTGTTTGATTACAACAATAGCAATAACTTATGGTCACAACCCATAAAACTTTCTGCTGATGATGGAGGAGCTAATAATTATTTTGGTGCTTCAGTCAATGTACTGAGTAATCGTGCCATGATTGGTGCACCCGGAGGTGATACAGGTTCAGCTTATGTTTTTGCATTTGATGGTATGGACTGGTCACAATCAGAAAAGTTAACCGCCAGGGATGGCACGCCCAATGACTTTTTTGGATTTTCAGTAGACCAAACGTCAGAACACACGCTAATAGGAGCAAAACTCGATGATGAATTAGGGGCTTCCTCAGGTTCTGCTTATGTTTATCTGAATAATGACATTATTTTCGCCAATGGATTTGAGTAAGAATATATTTGTTTAAACTTACAATTCAAATATCAATGGCCAGTTTTTACCGGTAATCCATGTTTTGCCAGACTGGATGTCGTGAGCAATTCCGTTAAGAACGCCTGGTTTTTTGATGTTTTTTTCTTTTAATAAATTGGGTAGCGAGAACCTTTGTGTAACAGAACCTGTTTCAGGGTCAATGACAACAATATAATCGGTCTGAAAAACATTCGCCCAGATTTTACCATCAATCCATTCCAGTTCGTTCAGTGAATAAACCGGAGTGTTTCCTAGTTTAACTTCTATTCCTTTGACTGCTTTAAAAGTTTCCGGATTGATAAATTGAAGAATATTTGAGCCATTGGACATGATTAAATATTCGCCATCGGCGGTTAAGCCCCAGCCCTGACCAAAATATTTATGAGATTTAATTATTTTCAGTGTCTCTTTGTCAATTTCAAATGCGGTTTGAGACTTCCAAGTCAGCATGAACAATTTACCATTAAATTCGGTTAATCCTTCGGCAAAATATTTGTCGTTTATCTCAGTTTCATTAATAACTTCACCGCTTTGTAAATTCCAGTTAATAACCCGAGATTGTCCGTAACCGCCACAAGACTCCCAAACAATATTATTTTGAACAATTAGACCCTGAGTAAAACAAGTGCTATCATGATTCAAAGACTTTCTCTCGATTTTATTTTGAGCATATATGTGAGTACTCAAAAGAAATAGTAGAGAAGATAAATAGATTTTTTTATGAATGGAGATAATCATATCAATATTTTAAATAAAAACAGGTTAATTGTAATTCATGCTTTTTGAAGTTTATATGAATAGCTTGTCCTATTATAGATTTTAATGTCGTTTATAATGACAAATCATAAACATAAAACTGCTATGAATAATAACACTAAACTTTTAATTGTATTGATTTTGTTTTTCACTACTTCAATTCAAGCTCAACCCCAAACAATCTGGCACGACCTAACCAATAACACTCAGTTGGTACTGACTCCAAATGGCCAATTTAGTTTTGCTAGTCCAATGGGTGCGTTGCAAGGGACTTATTCTATACAAAATAATCTGTTGATGATGCAGGACACTTTAGGTAATTATTATCAGTATTCAGTTCAAACTTATACTGACAATGTGTTGGTGTTGATGGATCAGTATGGAATAGTTTATAGCTACACAAATAACTCAAATCAAACTGCAAATACAACGTCTGTAAATAGTCATTCCAATAATTATCCCTGGAACAATCCTGCATTCAGCAATGTTTTGAGCCAAAATTCGGGTTTACAACTTCAGGAAAGAGATTTACAAATTTATGTAGAACTCTTGCAATTGTTGATTGGACTAAAGGTTTCTGAGTCTGATGTTGATGCGATGCGAGTCGATTTTGTGAACGAATTTAATGCTAATCCACAAAACTCTTATCAGGAAGTCAGGCAAGTTGAAACCGCAATGACTCAGGTTTATTCATTAAACAATATTGAAGCTGTGGCTATGGTTCGGGAACAATTAACCGCTGATTTTCATAAATTGATTCAGCAAAAACCGGAAATGAACAATTATCACTTTGTGAAAACATTGAATCGGTATGTTCAGATACTGAACATTGATTACAACACCAATTTAAGTTTAAGCAATCAGGATGTGGATGCTTATATCAATTATTTGCAGTTTCAGGCGATGTTGACAGGTCAAGATTATCAATTATCACAACAAGACAGAATGACATTGCAAGTGAAGTTGATCAGTGAATTCAATTCCTATCCAGCAGAACAGAAGCAAACTTTGGCATTTGCCAGTTTTATCTGGAATATTGTGGCAACTCAATGGGCATCTCTGAATTCAGCGCAACAACAGCAATATGTGGCTCAAATTCAATCACAAATGTATGGTCAAAATTACAGTAATGTGAATTCACAAACCACCCAGAATTATTGGAATCAGGTCAGTCAGTACCATAGCAATAATAGCGGATATGATATTGCATCGGTTGAAAGTCGTTACCGACAAGAAGCTGCAGCTAAAGGAATGTCTCTCAGTCAGTATTTGGATTATAAACAAAGAGATATGGCTGTGAATAATCAGATTTTTACGTCTATCCAGAATTCAATGACAGAAAATCACGCCACCATGCTTAATGTGATAAACAATATGGGTGGCAGCGATGATTACTATTATGTTGACTACTCAGGATACTGATTGAGCCAATTGTTTATGTTTTCCTTTGGATTTACGAAAATTTACCGCAACTACCTTATATTCAGGACATTTGGCATCGGCATCATGTTCATCAGATGTAATATTGTTAACCATGATTTCAGGGAAATGAAAAGTCGTGCTCAGAATTCCCGGCTTAACTTCATCACTAATTTGAGCTTTAATATCTATTTTCCCACGAGCTGAAGAAACGCAAACCAAATCACCATCATTAATTGATTTGGTTTGTGCATCTTTAGGATTGATAAGGATTACATCCTCAGTCAGCAATTCTACATTTTTGGTTCTGCGGGTCATAGCTCCGCAATTGTAATGTTGCAATTTACGATTGGTGGTGAGAATGTAGGGAAATTCTTTTTGATGCTGAATAATTTCATTGCTTTCATGAAAATCGTGAAATTCAAAATGCCCCAAACCTCGTTTGAATTCTGTTTCATGAATTAAAGGACTTTGCTTACCTGATAAATCAACCGGCCATTGCATTCCATTTTTTCCGAGCTTTTCCCATGAAATTCCGGCAAAGAAAGGCACGATTTTTGAAATTTCATCCAACACCCAATCAGGATGATAGTCTTTTTGTTTCATTCCCATACGATTCATGATATCGATAATGATTTGCCCATCGGGTTTCGTTCCTGCCAATGGTTGAACCGCTTGATGAACCGCCTGAACCCGTCTTTCACCGTTGGTGAATGTGCCGTTCTTTTCAAGGAATGAACTCGCCGGAAGAACAACATCCGCCAATTTGCAGGTTTCGGTCATGAAGAGTTCCTGAACAATCAATAAGTCCAGATTTTTCAATGCTTTGATTACTTTTTGGGTATTTGGATCGGTTTGAACTACATCTTCACCGATAATCCACATGGATTTTAATTTTCCTGAGATGGCGGCATCAAACATTTCAGGAATTTTATAACCACTCTCAATGGGTGTTTGCACACCATAATGTTGAGAGTAAATTTGTTGAATATCGGTATCGTAAGCTGATAAATATCCGGCTCCCTGATGCGGTTGAGCTCCCATATCGGCAGCTCCCTGAACATTGTTTTGTCCGCGAAGTGGATTGACACCGACGCCTTTTCGGCCGATATTCCCGGTGATCATTGCCAATTCTGCAATTTGCATCACTGCTTTTGTGCCTTGGGAATGTTCAGTAACACCCAGACCATGAAAACTCATGGCATTTGCAGCAGAAGCATAGGCAATGGCTGCTTGTTCCACCAGGTTTTTGTCAACTCCGGTTATATTTTGCAATTCATCCATGTTGAGTTGCATCACAGAATTTTTGAAATCTTCAAAACCTTCAGTACGGGTATTGATAAAGTTTTGATCGACCAGGTTGTTTTTGATAATGTAATAAAACATCATATTTAAAACAGCAACATTGGTTCCCGGTCTTGGTGCGAGATGATAGGTTGCGTATGAAGCCAGTTCGGTCTTTCTGGGATCAATCACAATTGTTGTGCCTGATTTCATCGCAAACTGTTTGAGTTTGGCTCCGGTCACAGGATGAGATTCTGTTGGATTGGCTCCAATAACTAAAATACAATCGGTGTGTTTGATATCTTCAATGGAGTTGGTCGCTGCGCCTGTTCCAAATGTATTTTGCATTCCTAGTGCAGTAGGAGAATGACAAACTCTGGCACAGCAATCAATGTTGTTGTTACCAACTACAGTTCGCATGAATTTTTGCATCAGATAGTTTTCTTCATTGGTGCAACGAGCGGAACTGATTCCGGCAATGGTGTTTTTACCAAATTCTGAAATCAATTTTGTGAGTTTTTCTTGAATAAAATCATAGGCCTCATCCCATGAGCATTCGACCAGTTCACCATTTTGGCGAACCATTGGCGATTGTAATCGTTCGGGATGGTTATAAAAGCCAAAAGCATAACGTCCTTTGAGGCAGGTATGACCTTGATTGACTTCCGCATCGCTTGATGCCTGGATGCTAAGAATTTGGTTATCCTTTGTAGCAACCTCAAGATTGCACCCAACACCGCAATAAGTACAGATTGTTCGTGTTTTCTCAGTCGATTGAACTGATTTTGACATAAAAACATCGGATATTGCTGAGGTCGGGCAGGCTTGGGCACAAGCACCACAACTCACGCAGTCAGAATCCATAAATGAAACATCATTGCTTTTTATAATGTGATTGTCAAAACCACGACCAGCCATATTCAGGACAAATTGACCTTGAATTTCATCACAAGCACGAACACAGCGATAGCAATTGATGCATTTTGACAAATCCGAAGTCATGTAAGGATGGGATAAATCTTTTTGGTAATGTTTGTGATTATCCCCTTGAGGATAACGGACTTCGGTGATGCCAACACTGGCTGCAACGGATTGCAGTTCGCAATTGTTATTGACTTCACAGGTCAAACATTCCAACGGATGATCAGTAAGAACCAGTTCTATAATGTTCTTTCTTAGTTTGTTGATATTCGCACTATGCGTATAAATGTACATACCTTCGCTAACCGGCGTGTGACACGATGCCATAGTTTTGCGGTTTCCATCTTTGGAAAAAGCGATTTCTACACTACAAACACGACACGAACCAAAGGATTCCAATTGTGGAAGGTCGCATAATGTTGGAATTTGGATAAGATTTCGTTTGGCAAACTGCAAAACAGTTTCACCATCAATAATTTGGTAAGATTTATCATTCAGATAAGCAATCATAACTTTGGAATAATCACAAATTTGTTATCATTGTAATCTTTTTTGAACTTCTAATCTGCAATTTTTAGAAATAATCTTAGATTTGCTTGGTGAGATTGGCAGATAATTTACAGGAGTTTTGAAGGGAAGGGCAAAAGTGGGATTGGTGTTAAAGAAGTTAAGCTAGTTTTTGAATTTCATCATCAGCCATGTTTTTTAATTTGGATTCCAAAACATCAAGTTTTTCAACGATTGTTTTCGATACTAAATCAAGTTATTTGAATTTTCTTTTGGCTTCCAATTTATTTTGTTCATCAACTTTTGAAGCTTTTCCAACCAATTTGCTAAATAAAGAGTGTTTTTTCTCATTAAACAAAAGAGCAAAAATTTGCATGTATAGTGTGTGAAGTTGTGAGTGTGGATCCTCGATCTCTTTAAACTCTCTCAAACCGGATAAAGCCTGACCATCACCATAATACCAAGAACCAAATTCACAGTCGGTATAATTGATTGGAACTTGGTCTTTTTCAATAGGGATACCCTCAATTAAAGCTGAAGCATAGCTAACCCAGCGTTTGTGGGACTGTTTCGCTTTTCTTAGTTTTTGAATAATTTCTTGCAACTTAATATTTCCATAGATTTAAAAGTCGCAATCATATATCCATTCACCATGAAAAAATGTAATGATGGTGTATGTTTAACAATTATTTACTTTTTGCCAAGGATAACCAGGTTTCAACAACGGTATCCGGATTTAACGACACACTTTCAATACCATGTTCCATCAACCATTGTGCCAAATCAGGATGATCCGACGGTCCTTGGCCACAAATTCCAATGTATTTGCCGCGTTTACGGCAAGTCGTGATTGCCATTGCCAGAAGTTTCTTGACTGCTTCATTGCGTTCGTCGAACAAATCGGCAACCAATCCAGAATCTCTGTCCAAGCCAAGAGTGAGTTGAGTTAAATCATTCGAGCCAATTGAGAAGCCATCAAAAATATCCAGAAATTCATCTGCAAGAAGAGCATTTGACGGTAATTCGCACATCATGATGATTTTTAAACCATTTTCACCTTGAGTAAGGCCAAATTGACTCATGATTTCGATGACTTTTTTACCTTCTTCCAAAGTTCTCACAAATGGAACCATTGCCCAAATATTGGTTAAGCCCATTTCATTGCGTATGTATTTCAAAGCTTTGCATTCCAATTCAAAACAAGGCTGGAACGATGGGTCGATATATCTGGAAGCTCCTCTGAAACCAATCATCGGATTTTCTTCGTGAGGTTCATATTGTTTTCCGCCAATGAGATTAGCATACTCGTTGGATTTAAAATCAGACAAACGCACAATCACTGTTTCCGGTGCAAATGCCGCTCCTAAAGTTGCAATGCCTTCTGCAAGTCGTTTGATGTAATACTCAACCGGTGAACCGTAGGCTTTGATCATCGGGTCAACAATCTTTTTAATGTCAGCGGATTGGTTTTCGTAATTCAGCAAGACTTTGGGATGAATTCCAATCATGCGATTGATGATGAATTCCAATCGAGCCAACCCAATTCCTTTGTGTGGTAAAGAAGCAAAATCAAATGCACGATCGGGATTTCCAACATTCATCATGATTTTTAAGGGGGCTTCGGGCATATTGTCCAGATTGGTTGTTGAGATGTTGTATTCGATAATTTCATCATAAACAAAACCGGTATCACCTTCTGCACAAGAGACCGTCACTTCGCTGCCATTGGCAATGGCTGAAGTGGCATTTCCACAACCCACAATTGCCGGAATTCCCAACTCACGGGCAATAATCGCTGCGTGGCAAGTTCTTCCACCACGATTGGTGACAATCGCTGAGGCTCTTTTCATAATTGGTTCCCAATCCGGATCGGTCATATCGGTGACCAAAACATCACCTGATTTGACTTCGTCCATTTGACTGATACTGTTAATTACTTTCGCAATTCCCGCGCCAATTTTCTGTCCGATACTGCGACCTTCACAAATCACATTGCCTTGGCGGGAAATGTTGTATCTTTCAATGGTTTGTGAATTTTTCTCCTGACTTTTTACGGTTTCAGGACGTGCCTGAACAATATAGAGTTTGCCGGTAATTCCATCCTTCGCCCATTCAATATCCATTGGGCGTTTGTAATG
>JAGRJP010000115.1 GCA_020442665.1 Lysobacterales bacterium | reverse complement strand
AACTCCGGCTTCATTCAGGAAGAGAAGTTACTGAATAAGAATGACTTGCTTTTTGAGTTTATGCTCAACGAAGTGAGACTTCGTCAACTCATAAGGTTTTGCGATTTTGAAAATAGAACTGGTCTGGGTAGAGATATTTTGATGAGCACACTTCAACCGGCTCTGAAACAAGGATGGATTGGGGTGTTGCCTGATGGTTTGATGTTATCCGAAGAGTCGTATTTATTGAGTGATGAGATATTAAAGTTATTACTTTAAATGTTTTTGTATTCATATAAATTGAATAAAACAGGACATCTTGGTTTTATTCTTGCATCTCCACTGAGTTTCTTTGAACTGTGTCAATATATTCGGTAAAAGCCAAAAAATTCAAAAATAATTCTTGCTTTTTCAATACTTTAAGAGTTATTCTTACGATTAATTCTCAAAAGAGTTGGGGAAAAATGTAAAACTGTGAAGTGACGCGCAAAAAATAGTTGCTTTATTTGTTCTTATAGAAACCTAAGAAAATTGAGAAAAAATAACAAATTATTAATTATTCAATGAGAGAAAATTGTGGGTTTGTTTTCAAATAAGAAGGTGCAGATATTTGGCGTGGATGTGAGTTCATCAGCTGTAAAAGTTCTGCAATTGGGAAAATCAGGTCAAACTTATAAAGTTGAATATTATGGTATTGATTCACTTCCTGCAAATGCGGTTGTAGAGAAAAACATCACTGAAGTTGACAGAGTGTCAGCTGCAATCTCCAATGCAGTTAAGAAAGCAGGAATTAAAAGAAAAAATGCTGCAATTGCTGTTTCAGGGTCAGCCGTAATTACTAAAACCATCAATATGTCTAGCGATTTATCTGAAGATGAGATGGAAGAGAGGCTTTCTTTGGATGCCAATCAATATATTCCTTACCCAATCGAAGAGGTGAGTCTGGATTTTAATGTTCTTGGACCTATGGAAGATAATCCTGCAATGTCACATGTTTTAATTGCTTGTTCCCGTTCTGAAAATGTAGAGGTTTGTACTGAAGCGTTGGAAGGTGCCGGATTAATTCCAACGATTGTAGATGTGGAATCATTTGCCATTGAGGCTTCATTTAATGAAATGGCAAAAAGTCTTAATTTAGGTGAAGATGAAATTGTTGCACTATTCGACATTGGAGCAACGACGACGACATTGCATGTCATGTATAAAGGCAGAAGTATTTATACCAGAGATCAAGCTTTCGGTGGAAAACAATTGACCGATGAAATTATGCAAAGATACGGTCTCTCGATGGAAGAAGCCAGTCTTGCCAAGCGTCAGGGAGGATTGCCTGAAAGTTATGAGACTGAAGTGCTTCAAAGTTTTAAAGACTCTTTGGTTCAGCAAATTAGCAGAGCATTGCAATTTTTCTTCTCCGGTACGGAGTTTAATAATGTTGACAGGATTGTATTAGCAGGCGGAACAGCATCGATTCATGATTTAGATGAAATGACATCACAGCAAATTGGAGTTCCGACCCAGATTGCTAATCCTATTGAAGGATTTGAATTAGCCTCTCGTGTTGATGAGATGGCAATGAAGGAAGACGCACCGGCACTAATGACAGTGATTGGTTTGGCAATGAGGACTTTCGACTGATGGCTAAAATTAATTTATTACCTTGGCGCGAAGAAAGGCGTCAACAGCTAACAAAAGAATATTTCATTATGCTGGGAGTAGCAGCAGCTATAGCTTTAGCAATAGTTGGAGCTGTTTATTGGATCTATTCTCAAAATATTGACTTTCAAATTAAAAGGAACAACCGAATTAAGAATGAAATTGTGAAGGTTGAAGCTCAAATTAAGGAAATAGAAGGACTTGAGAAAAAACGCGATGATTTGCTGGCTAGAAAAAAAGTGATTGAAGAACTTCAAGCAAACAGAACTCAAATGGTTCATTTGTTTGATGAGCTGGTGAAAACAATTCCTAATGGTGTGTTTTTGGAAAATATTAAGCAAAACTCCAACACGATTTATTTGGAAGGATATGCGCAATCGCATTCGAGAGTTTCTGCTTATATGCGTCAGATTGAAGCCTCTGAATGGTTCAAAACCCCGGTAAATGTTGAATACATTAAAGCGGATGATTCGTATGATACACACGAACAAAAATTTAAATTAATTGTTACATTGATTAATCCTCTGACCAAAAATAATGAGGAAGGAGAGTTGTCAGAATGAGTTTTATTGATGAGTTAAACAGTTTAGATACTTCTAATCCCGGAGGTTGGCCTGCTTGGGTTAAGTTAGGAAGTATTGTTCTCCTTATGGTTGCGATATGTGCCGGTGGTTACTTTTTACAAATCAAAAGTCAGATGGAAGATTTAGCAAAACATCAAGCAACCGAAAGGTCAGAGAAAGATGTTTATAAAATCAAGCAGCAAAGGGCTGCGCAGCTTCCTGCATATAAAGCTCAACTCGCTGAAATGGAAGTAATTTTACAGTCTATGTTGCGACAGTTGCCAAGTAAAAATGAAATGTCAGATTTGATTGTTGATGTTTCACAAACGGCATTAGCAAGTGGTATCGATAATGAATTATTTGAACCGGGTGCTGAGATTCTAAAAGATTTTTATGCGGAAAAACCGATTTCCTTGAGAATGGTTGGTAAATATCATCAGTTTGGAAGTTTTGTGAGTGGTGTTGCTTCACTACCTCGAGTTGTGATTCTTACCATGCATGATATTTCTTTAAAGCCACTGGCGAATGGAGAAAGCGGGTTGTTGCTGCTAGAGGGAACAGCAAGAACTTACAGATATCTGGACTCAGAAGAACAAGCTGCAATGGATGCTGTTAAAGCAACTGTAAAAGGAGCTAAAAGATGAAGAACATGATAAAAATTTCTTTGATAATGTTCTTGGTTTCCATTTTGGCATCTTGTAACAACAGCATGAATGATTTGGATAAGTATTTTGAAGAAGCTAAAAAAGCTCCTCCAAGACCAATTGATCCGCTACCCGAGATTAATTCTCCTGAGATTTTTGTTTATGAAGCGCAAGAATTAAGAGATCCCTTTTCCAATGACTTGGAAATTCTGGAAGAACACAATACAGAAGAAAATAATTTCGTTGAAGGCGAAGGTCCGGATTTGTCCAGAAGAAAAGAATTGTTGGAAAACTTCCCTCTCGACAGCTTATATATGGTAGGTACCTATAGCCAAGAAGGCAGTTACTGGGGATTGATAGAAGATCCCGAAGGAGTGATTCATCGAGTTTCCATGGGACAGTATATGGGACAAAATTACGGTGAAATCGTTATGATTAATGAAGACCAAATTGATGTATCGGAATGGATACCTGACGGCTTGGGAGGCTGGATTAAGAGAGAAGCCAGCATAGCTCTGCGAGAAGAAGAATGAAAACTTTAATATTAAAAAACAAAGAAACTGAAATTGAGATTGTAAAAAAAGGGTTTGTGAATATGAAGTCAAATGCTTGTAAACACCAAAAGCGATTCAATGCAATAGTTGCATTGATGCTTATGATTGTATCATTTTCAGGGTTTGCCCAATCAAATCTTGAATCGGTTGAACACAGCAGCAACCTTGATGGGTCTGTTGAATTTCGATTGAGGTTCGACGGTGAAATAGCTAAACCGGAAGTGTTCATGACAGCTCGTCCGGCTCGTTTAGCTTTTGATATGGAAGGAGTTTACAATAATTCAGGAGTGAAATTGCTTCCGGTATCAAAAGGAAATACCAAAAGTTTGCGTATTGTTTCAGCGAGTACCAAAACCAGAGCGGTTATTGACTTGTATAGCCCTGCACATCATGAGCTAGAGGTCAATGGGAATGAGTTGGTTGTTAAAATAGCAAGTGGTGCTAACATTGCAAAAACAATGAATGAGATGGAATCTCTGTATGCCATTGAAAATGTTGATTTCAGACGTGGAAAGGAAGGACAGGGCAAGGTTGTTATCACATTTAACAAACCGGGTGCGTTGGTAAATTTAAGGGAAACCGCAGAACAAATCAAACTTGAAATCAAATCAACAGAGCTTCCTGAAGCCAATGATCACAAACTAGATGTAATGGATTTTGCAACACCGGTTTCTTTTGTAGATGTTCGTTCGAGCGCAGGTGATGTGAAAGTTGATATTATTGCTTCCGGTAACTACAGACATTTGGCGTATCAAACCGGCAACCAGTATGTTGTTGAGGTGATGGAAAATAGAGAAGATGTGGAAACAGCAGCGCAAGGATTGGATAAAGAAAAAGAATATACAGGGCATAAAGTGAATTTTAATTTCCAAGATGTGCCTGTGCGTTCTGTACTGAGCATGATTGCTGATGCATCACAATTTAACATCGTTGTTTCTGATGCGGTGGATGGTAACGTAACATTAAGACTGAATGAAGTGCCCTGGGATCAGGCTCTCGATGTGGTTCTAAATATCAAGAAATTGGATAAACGTCAGGAAGGTAATGTGGTCTGGGTAGCACCAGCAAAAGATATTGCTGAAAGAGAGCAAGAAGCACTCAATGCTTTGAAAGAAAAAGAAGAGTCAGAACCTTTAAAAACAATCATGGTTCAAATTAACTATGCCAGAGCAGAAGAGTTTGCTACCTTGTTGATGGGTAATGGTGGTGGAGCTGCAGGTGGCGGATCAGGTCCCGGTGCAAACACAACCAGAGGAATGATGTCATCAAGGGGTTCTGTCTCATTTGATGAAAGAACAAATACATTATTAATTACAGATGTGCCATCAAAATTAGTGGCTATTGAAGAATTAATTCAATCTTTGGATGTGGCAGTCAGACAGGTTCAAATTGAATCAAGAATTGTGATTGCATCTGATAAATTTGGTGATGAACTGGGTGTTAAGTTCGGTGTTACAGGTTCTAAGCAGGATAGACATGGAAATATCCTCAGTACCGGTGGCTCGCTTGAAGCACTCGATGATTTAAACTCTGTTGCAATCGCAAATAGATTGAATAATCCAAGTGGCTCGGGACTTCCTAATTTCACACCGACAACACCGGGTTTGGGAGATCGTTTGAATGTTAATTTACCGGCTGTTGCAGGAAACGCATCAAAATGGGCGTTTAGTATTTTGGCAGCCGATTACTTATTAGATTTGGAGTTATCAGCATTACAAACCGAAGGTCGTGGTGAGGTGATTTCGACACCGAGAGTCGTCACAACCAACCAGAAAGAAGCGTTCATTAAGCAAGGTGTTCAGATTCCTTACGAGGAAACTGCGGCATCTCCTACAGGTGTTCCGACGATTAGCTTCAAAGAAGCAGTAATGGAGTTGAGTGTAACTCCATTAATTACACCGGATGACAGAGTGGATTTAAGTTTGAGAATTACTAAAAACACAATTGGTGAGTTGTTCAATGGTGTTCCGTCAATTGATACCAGAGAGATGGAAACTAGAGTTTTAGTTGGCAGTGGTCAAACCATTGTTCTGGGTGGCGTTTATGAACACGTTAAAAGAACAGACAAATCAAAAGTTCCTGTACTAGGAAATATTCCGGGCTTGGGAGCGTTATTTAGAAATAAATCAGTAACTAACGATAAAGCAGAGTTGTTGGTATTTATCACGCCAACAATAATTAAAGAGAGTTTATAACAAGTGTTAAATAATAATTTTACAGGTATTCATACGATGAAAAGAACAATATATACATTTTTGCTGATTGCAATTGTAACAACATTAACATCTTGTGGCGGAGGTGGTGATGGAGCTGCTGGCTCGCCTCCCAACTCTAATCCAACGAATGGATTTACCATTACGTTAACACCTGTTGATAGCAGTTTGCCAGCGAATACTCTTAATTACCCAGCATTTATTGGTTCCCCATTTGTAACTCAATTAAATGTGAGAGTCGCATTTAACAACGGAGGAGTTGCTCCGGATGGGACAACTGTAAATTTATCAACTAGTAATGTGAATGTGGCTTATATTTCGGTTCCTAATGATTTTGGGACTGTTAACTCATCTCATAATACAACGACTTCCGGTGGGATGGCTACTTTTTATATCCATAGTGGTGGTTCATCAGGTAACGTAACCTTAACTGCGTCTGCAACAACATCAAACAGAACATATACCGGCACTTTGAATTATTCTATTTCACAAGGACCGGCGCCATTTGATCAACTGAGCGCTGTTATGCCAAGAACAGAGTTGCCTGTTAATAGTCAGAATATTGCTTATTTTAGTGGCACTCCATTCGTCATGGAGGTTGATATTCAATTTAAAGACCCACTAGGAAACTTCACAAATCCTTTGGGCGATCCTTCAACTGTCAATGTTTCAGTTAACCCTGTGAGTTCATTAGCATTCTCAACTTTGGATGATCCAAGTACAGAGGATGTGAATGAGTTCTTTGTTTTGATGGGGCAAGGTCCGGTGAATATGAATGCCGGTCATGGTAATTTATTCTTGTGGGCAGGAGATATTCAGGGTTCAGCTTTGGTCACAATCACAGCTGTAGAAGCAGGAACAGAAATTGAACATTCCACTTCTTTCACAATTGATGTAGTTGGCGGTCCAGTTGGTCGCCCTACAGATTTAACATTAAATAGTGGAGGTCCATTGTACGTGAATGGTTCAGGTGGGAATACGAGCCAGGATGTTATAGCTTTAGTTACCAGTAGTGGCATTCCTGTTCCTGATCCACAGGTTAATAATGTCAGATTGTCAATTGTTACAGATGCCCCAAATAGTGGAGAGAAATTATCCGGCACGAATGCTAATGGTAACGTGGTTGAAGGAACAACAATAAGAGTTCCAACAATAAATGGTGTGGTCAATGCTTTGGTTCAGAGTGGTACAGACTCGAATACTATTACCTTGACAGCAACGGTCGATAAAGCGGATAACAATGTTGATAACGGCATCCAAGATCCTTTAAGTGCGAGTACAACCTATACAGTTAGTGATGGTGTACTCTGGGCGTTAGAATTAACAAGCCCTGCGATTGATGCAATTACGGTCAATGGTGATACTACAGGATCAGGTGCTGATTTAGAGTATAACTATCAAGATGGAACCTACAGTTATGTTGTGAGTGCAATTGGTACAGATAAAGCAGGTAACCCTGCACTGCCACAAACTCTTGAATTTAACATGATAAATAGCCCGATTGTAGGATACCCTGAGAGTGGTGCAGGTGTATTTGTACATTCTGCAGGAGATGGTAACCCGCAAGAAGGAGGCACAACTTTCACATCTGCCAGTGCTGCATTTATCACCGCTGCAGGTGGTGTCCAACCAAATGATACTTTGATGGTATTTGGAGAAGAATCACTCGGTAATGAAGATTTGGAAAGTGCTTTGAGAGTAGCGACAGTAAACTCCGAAACCAGTTTAACTACAGTCGAAAAATTCAATAGAAATGATGAAACCGGAGCGATAAATAACGACTTTGGAATTCTACCTTATGCAGTAGGTAGAGCTGTAGATGGAAATATTACAGCAACAGCTGTTATGAATGAAATGGGAGTAGCAACGACTCGTTTGAATTATCCTGTATCGCAATTAGGTAGAATAGCAGTTGTTTCTGTTAAAGGACAAGGAAGACAAAACACTACAAATGGAGTCTTCAAGTCAGTCACTGATGTAGAAGTAATGGCTTTTCCTGGCGTTGAAGGATTTAATGGTCAATCGAGTACAATGGTCGTTTCACCGAGTGTTATTCCGGCCAATACAAGTGTTGCATTTAATGTTTGTCTTATGGACTCAGCAAGAAATCCATTGCCGGGCAGATTTGTAGCATTTAACTATGTTGGGTCAAATGGACAAGGAGCCATTGATGGGGTTACAACAGCTGGTATTATGGATAGTGCGACAGGCATGGATGGTTGTGCATATGGAATTGCTACTACTACCGGTGTTGTACCGGGCTCAGGTTCTCCAGGTTTTAATTTCAATGCAGCAGGGATTACTTGTGATATTGAAACATCAAATACAGAAAACTGTATGGATGTTCTCGCGCCAGAAAATGGAGTATTAAACGCGAATCCATCATCATTTTTGGGCAGAGGAATAATAACGATTACACTTTCTTTGTATGATGGTTCCGGTAACCCGATACAGGGCGCACCGATTTCAGGAAGTTGTGATTCTGTGGATGGTGGTAGCTTGTCAATCAATTTTGGACCTTCATTGACTAATGTCGATGGAAATAGTTTTGTAGATGTGTTTGTTGCTCTTGATGCGCCAGGCGGTGGTCTTAATGGAACATGTACATTTGCGACAGCTTCAGGAGAACCTTCTGTAGATGTTCACTTCTCTGGTGGCGACTCTTGTTTCCTTGGAAGTACAGCAAGTCCACAACCACCTCCAGGAGAATGTGATGGAATAGGTAATACTGATAGTTATCAGGTTGGTGGTCAGGTTCAAGGTATGACTTCATCGGGACCACTTGTTCTACAGAATATTGTAGGCGGCGGTGCTACGTCAACAATTGATATTACGGGTAATGGAGGATTTTTCTTCCCTGCTCAACCTGATGGTAGTACTTATGTAGTATCAGTTACCACTCAACCACCAGGTCAAACTTGTACTGTAACTCCAGGAACAGATTTTGGCACAGTTTCTGGATCGACAGTTGATACAGTTGTTGTAGTATGTACTCCATAATACATAGGAATTAACTATAAAAAATGCAAATCTTCGGATTTGCATTTTTTTTTGAATAAAACTATCGGCAAGTTCATCTATAAGTTAAGATTCGAATCGTTATAGAAAAATTGATTTATAATTCCGATGAACTTCCCAACTGTTAAACAATTGCGATACTACATTGCATTAGTGGAAAATAACCATTTTGGTAAAGCAGCGGAAAGCTGTTTTGTTTCCCAGTCAGCATTTTCTGTGGCTATAAAAGAACTTGAGATTGTAATCAATGGTCAGTTGGTAGATCGTACAAACAAATCGGTAACAATCACCTCTTTGGGAAAAGAGATCTATACACAGGCAAAATTAATTATTCGTGAACTATCACATCTATTGGATATTTCTCAAGGAAATGACAAACCTTTGTCAGGAAAGTTATCACTCGGAATCATTCCTACAATTGCTCCTTTTTTGTTGCCGAAGTTCATGTTTGAATTACAGAAAACATATCTAGACTTAGAGTTGTACTTGTATGAAGGTACGACATTAAAACTCTATGACAAGTTAATGAAAGGTGAATTGGATGTAATTTTAATTGCTTTACCATATTCATTAAAAAATACAGAAACATTAACTTTATTTAAGGAGTCGTTTTATCTCGCACACAGAAAAGAAAGTAAGTGGATTAAGAAAAACATGTCAGAACCATCAGATGAAAGTGTCATACTATTAGAAGATGGACACTGTTTAAGAGAACATACCCTCAGCGCTTGTAAATTAAAAAATTCAGAGCAAATCAGTCAATATTCTGCAAGCAGTATGTTGACTTTAATTGAGATGGTTAAAAGTGATGTTGGAATCACATTCTTACCTGAAATGTGTTTGGATTCGAACTTAATAAAACAGCAACCATTAGAGTTAAAGAAATATACAAATAGTTACAGAGAAATCGGTTTGGTTTGGAGAAAAGGGAGTTCTCAGACGAAAGAGTTTGAAATGTTAGGAAACTTTATTAATGGACATAAATAATCGATGGGAATAGGTGAAACTCTATCGCTTCTGTGCGCCTTCATTTGGGCGGTTGCAGTCATCTTGTATAAAAAAGCAGGTGATCATTTTAATGCTTATGAAATGAATCTGTTTAAGTCGGTATTCGTTTTTATTTTGATGATTCCAACAGTGTTATTTTTTGAAAGTTGGGAAATTCCACAAATGTCATATTATCAAATGAGTGTTATTTTGATAAGTGGAATCATAGGCATCATGTTAGCAGACTTGTTTTATTTAAGGGCTTTGCAATTAATAGGTGCGAGTTTAACCGGAATTACAGGGAGTTTGTATAGTCCGTTTGTTGTAAGCTTATCAATGCTCCTGTTGGCAGAAAGTCTAAATAGCTGGCAGTATTTTGGAATGTTACTGGTATTGGCAGGAGTTGTTTTGGTTGGCTACAGGAAAAAAACTCTAACAATTGAGCATCCTCCAATTCGAGGGTTTGTTTATGCAGCACTTGCTGTATTTTTTACAGCGCTTGGTATAGTAATAATTAAACCGGTTAGTACAGAATTACCATTTTTTTGGATAATACTGATTCGATCTTTTGGAGGTATGATTGCAATGGTGTTGTATGGATTGGCAATAAGACAACCATTGACAGTTTCACATATTCTAGAGGCCAAAGGAGGTATGTGGCTCATACTTGGAACGTTTTTAGGACAATATGTTTCAATGATGATTTGGGTGGCAGGATACAAATACACAAGTGCTTCAGTTGCCTCAATTCTAAATGAAACCGCATCCGTATTTATATTGCTTCTTTCTTGGATATTCCTAAAAGAACATCTCAATTTCAGAAAAGTGATTGGGGTTTTGATCACAATTACTGGAGTGCTATTCGTACTGCAAATATCATTGTAATGCAAGTTTCTTCAGTTTTGTATAAATCTACAATCTGAATAAAATCTTGATAGTTATCAATAATAATTAAATTGCAAATCAGTATAATTCTCGCATCAATAACTTAACTTGAGTGAGAATAATTATGAAAATGTCAAAAACAATTTTAGCAGCTGCATTGGCAGTTGTATCCGGTGCATCAATGGCAGCCGACAAAGGCGATTGGTTTATGCATGCAAGAGTTATCAACATTAATCCAAACGATGACAGTAGTGTTTTGAACCTTGCAGGTGGTGACGTTGCAGGTACTGGCGTTGAAGTGAACGATGCAACAACTTTGGGTGTTTCAATTGGTTATATGTTAACTGATAATTTTGCATTAGATTTATTGCTTGATCCAAGTACTCAACATGATGTTAGTGCTTTTGGTTTGAGTGGACTAGGTGTTCCAGATGGTACAGAAGTTGTAAATACTAATGTATTGCCACCTACATTGTTCGCACAATACCATTTTAATCCACAGGGTAAAGTAAGACCTTATGCTGGTGTTGGTTTAAACTATACATTATTCTTTAATGATGATTTAACTGATGCGGCTCAAACTGTATTGGGTGCGTCAAATCTTGATATTGATTCATCATTTGGTCTTGCGGGTCAATTCGGTATTGACTTCGAAATGAAAAATGGCTGGTATTTCAACGTTGATGTTAAATATATCAAAATTGACACAACAGCAACATTCGATACAGCTTTAGGTGCAGTATCAGTTGACGTTGATATTGATCCAACTGTCGTTGGTATCGGGTTTGGAAAAACTTTCTAAATCAATATTACAACAAATAAAAAGGTTGTGTGTTTGTGGCACGCAGCCTTTTTTCGTTTCTAAAAAAAATTAAGATTCAGCAAGTTCGTTTAGAAGGTCTCTATCTAAAATAGTTAGAATATGTTTTTTAAAACTGACAACTTCCATTTTTTGAAGTTTTTTAAAAATACGGCTTAATGTTTCTTCAGCCATTCCAAGAT
>JAGRJP010000114.1 GCA_020442665.1 Lysobacterales bacterium | reverse complement strand
TGAATTTGAAGAGAATATTCATTGGAATATGGAAATAACCCCTTTTGATGTTCCTTATGAAGGAGATTTCAATCAGGATTTCTCAGCAGTTGAACTCATGCATATCAGGCTAGTAGTAACCGCAAACCTTGGGAACAAAGATATTAAAACAGAGTTTGTGACATTACGGGCAATCACTCCGGATTTTAGTAAGGCAAGATAATTATGTCGGTAACAAACATAGTATCTAAAAAAAATCAATCGGGATTTTCGCTGATGGAAATTATCATTGCCATGACGATGCTGTCACTGATTATGGCAATGATTTACGGCGGAATTCACTCTAGTCGAAAAATGACTGCCAAGGGAATCAAAAGAATTGATGCTACTAACGAAATTCGAGTAATCCAAGAGTTATTGCGCAGACAAATTTCGCGCATATTACCAATGGCGTTTAAGGAAGAAGATAATAAGTTTGTAATATTCGAAGGAGATGCAGACCATATCATGTATGTATCACCAATGCCTGGTTATTTAGGGAATGGCGGTCCGCATGTGCAATTAATAGAGATTGTTAATTCAAATAGTGGTAAAATCCTGCAGTTTTCACATTGGCTGATGAACGATTCGTTGAATATTGATGAGTTGGAAAACTCAGATCAAGAGCCAATTATTCTTCTTGAGAACATAGATGATGCGCAGTTTAGTTTTGTAAAACTGACTGAAGAAGGTGAATTGGGAGACTGGGAGACCAGCTGGGAAGAGCCTGAAAATACGCCATTGATGGTGCGTTTGGAAATTGATATGAACCCTGATGCCATTATGCCGTTTCCACCAATGCAAGTCGCATTGATGCTGGATGCAACTTCAACCAATCGCCGGGTGAGTAATCATCTGCTTTTGGGTAATCGTAATCCCGATAGTGAGATTCGTTAAATGGGAAGGATTGCATCAGTCAGAAAACAAAAAGGAATAGCATTGATTCTGGTGTTATGGGTAACCGTATTATTGACGGTGATTGCGTCCAGTTTTGCACTGTCTGCTCGAACTGAAGCGACTCAGGCAAGAATGATTTTTGACACCACGAAAGCCAGATATTTGGCAGAGGCAGGAATGCATCGTGCAGTTTATGAGCTGAGAAACCCTGATCCTGAAGCACGTTGGATAGCTGATGGAAGAAAGTATGAGATGGAGCTTGAAGAAACAAAAATTGAAATTTATATCACTGATGAAACAGGAAAAATTGATATAAATTTGGCAAGTGCTGAACTTTTGGTCGGACTTTTTGCCTCATTGGGCATGAGCGAGGATGAAGCGATGTCTTATGCCGAAAAAGTGATTGACTGGCGTGACAATGATGACATTAAAGGTCTGGATGGAGCTGAAGATGATGACTATGAAGCAGAAGGTTATCCCTACGGAGCGAAAGATGCATTATTTGACACCGTTCCTGAACTTCAGCAAGTCATGGGAATCAATTATGATATGTATCGCCAGTTAGAACCGGCAATAACCGTCTATTCAGGAAACAGAGACATCAATATTGCCTATGCTCCTGAACAGGCGTTAATGGCAATGCCGGGAATCGAGCGAGAAGATGCCAGAGCTTTTATTGAAGAAAGAAGCCAAATGGAAGGTTTGGATAGAGAATTACCAATGCTGGGAGACGAACAAAGCGGTGCAACCCGTGGTGGCGGAGTGGCTTTCAGTATAAAAACAAAAGCAACGCTCAGCAATGGTCATTGGGCAGAAATGGACGCCACAATTAGGTTGGGTGGTACAGTCAACGGCAGACCATTTAGAGTATTAAGATGGCGTGATAATGAACATCTCTAAGATGTTTGAATTTATTTAATATGAATACAATTGATAAGTTACAATATGATTTAAGCCAGTGGTATGAGTCCTCATCCATTGGTCGTTTTATTCGCTGGTGGACCGGTGAATTAAAGTCATTTGTTCCAAAAAACTATCAGAACAAAATTTTTCATCAAGCGGTTAAAGTTTATTTGATTCCAAAAGACGAACTTATAGAGGTTTGGTTGGACAAAGGAGATGGTGTTGAGAAATATGTAACTGAAGAAGAATTGCAAAATCTTGATGGAGAACAGTGGTGGCATCAGGTTCAGCACATTTCAACTCAAGCCGATGGCAAGGATGTAGAGATTTATTTTCTGTTATCTGGCGATGAGGTTTTGGTTCGAAAAGCGACTTGGCCTCAGGCGGCCAAAGATAATTTGGATGATGTGATTCAATACGAACTGGATAAGTTTGTGCCTTTCAAAGCGGATCAAGTTTATATCAGTCATAAAATTGATAAGCATAACTCGGATGAAACAAAGGTTTTTGTTGATTTAGCTGTTGCACCCAAGGAAAGAATTTCCAAAATTATGGAGCTTTGTGAAGACAAATCAATTTCTCTGAATGGCGTGGACGTGAATATTTCTAATCCACAGGGCGTGCCTGCCAGTTTAGGAATCAATTTATTACCTGTGGAACACAGGAAAATCAGAAATCTTTTCAATTTAAAATTGAATATAGGTTTGATGGCTATCCTTGTGGTCTTAATTTATTTTATTATGCAGACATCAATTGCAAATAAGCAAAAGAAAATTGATACACTCACCGAGGTTAACTCCAAGCTTCAACAAAATGCCAGGATTTCAAAACAATTGCGTAAAGAGTTGAAAGATACGATTGTTTCCAGTCGTTTTCTGCAAAATAAAAAGAAAGAAACGCCTCAGTTAATGACGGTTTTATCTGAAGTGACGAGTGTATTTCCGGAACATACCTATATCACTAGATTCAAAATCAGCGGCGATAGTTTGGAAATTGTTGGACAATCGAATAATGCAAACAGCTTGATTGCCAAATTAGATGCTTCGCCTAATATTTTTGTACCTCAATTGGTGTCTACCACACCAGACCCAAGGACTGCGAAAGAGAAATTTACCATAAAGGCCGAGTTGAAAGAACCAAAAACGGAGGAAGAGAATGGCAATTGATTCTGCTAAACTTAATTTCCGTTCTGATATGGGCAAATGGTATGCAGTCATGGTTCTTGTTTTGATTGCGATGGTGATTTATTATCTGTTTTTCCAAGGATTTGCGAATGATCATTCGTTAATGAACGAAGAGATATCCAGCTTGGAAGAAGAAAGAAAAGAATATACTGAATTAAGCAGCCAAATTCCTGAGTTACAAAGTCGTATTGCGCAAGTTCGCGAAACAATGGGTGACAACACTAACTTTCTAAACGCTGATACCTATAATTTAGGAACTGCTGAACTGACAACATTGTTCAAGGGGATTGTTGCACAAAATACGGAGTCATCGACAGATTGTCAGCCGATTAGTAACACACCAAGCAAGGATAATAATCCCGATGGATTTGAAAAAATTATTTTGAAAGTGAGAATGCGTTGTCACTTTGATAAGATGGCAAAAGTTTTGTTTGATATAGAAAATAATTCTCCTCATCTTTTTGTGGATAACCTTCAAATGGAACAACGAATAATTAGCAATTCACGCCGCAATGTTGCGCCGGTTAAACCAATGCTGGAAGTGCGCTTTGATTTGTATGCTTATATGAACAATCCCGTGAGACAGGCGGAAAGATGAAGAATAACTTATTTGGGCAAATTCTTATTATTGCACTAGCAATCTTTTTGGTAGTAGCCAGTATCCAAATGCTTGGTTGGGGCAATTCTATTGAAGAAATACAAATAGATGAGGAAAACTTACCTGAATTACCGGTTGTTCCAAAGGTGGCAAATGTAGAGGGTTCCGATGTAAAAACAGACGGAATGGATTTGTTGAATAAGGTTAATGACAATCCTTTGTTTAGTGAAGATAGAAAACCGTTTGTTGAACCTATCAAAACGACTGAAGAATTACCTGAGCTGGTTATCAGTGAACTCAAGGCTCAATTAACCGGCGTTGTAATCACACCGGAACAAAGTTATGCAATGATATTGGATACTGTAACCAATGAACGCTCCACCTATCAAGT
The DNA here is from genome assembly GCA_020442665.1 of Lysobacterales bacterium. Lineage (GTDB taxonomy): Bacteria > Pseudomonadota > Gammaproteobacteria > Xanthomonadales > Marinicellaceae > NORP309. The sequence continues at coordinate 4,629 of JAGRJP010000114.1, read as the reverse complement.
GGGCATGCCATTGGAAGGTGAGCAAGGAGGTTGGACATTGGAGTCTATCGAAAGCAGAAAGGTCACTTTAGTCTCAGATGATGATAAAACTGAAGAGCTGGAGTTGGAAGTTTTTAGCGGTGATTTGGGCAATGGAAAAGGTAAGGGAAAAAACAAAGGCAAAAACAAGAAGAATGAAGCTGAAGCAGTGACAGCTTCCGATGCTGCGCAACAAGAAACATCAGATGACAAGCGTAACAGTGCTGAAGAAATACGCAGAAAAATTGCTGAACGAAGAGCTCAAATGAGAGCGAATGCAGCCAAAGATAAGTAAGAATAAAAACTAGGAGATAGTGAGTGATTAAAAAATTAATCATAGTATTTTCAATAATCGGATTGATGTCTTGTGCATCGAATCGCGTTGATTTGTCCAAAGAAATTGATGGGAATAACTATTTGGAAGGCTTGGAATCCAATAAATATTCCGGAGCTGTTTTCAATGTCAATGAACAAGATGAAGCGGACGCGAAAAAAGAGAAACATGAGTTTTATCCGGGAAGCGGCGAGTTTATCAACATGGATGCGGCGAAGTATAAAGAAAAAGTTATTACAGCAAAAGGCGATATCACATTCAATTTTGAAGGTGATCCGTTGCCGATGGTTGTCAATTTAATTTTGGGTCAAATATTGAAGGAAAACTATGTGATTGCTCCGGGAGTTTCAGGTTCTGTTACATTTGCAACTGTCAAGCCAATCAATAAAGATCAGGTTATGCCAATTCTGGAAATGTTATTGAGTTGGAATAACGCTTCGATTGTTTTTATTGAAGATAGATATCATGTTATGGCAAAGTCTGATGCAATTAAAGGCAATTTGATTCCTAGTTATGGTGAAATTGAACAACGTAAAGGATATACCGTGATGGTTGTGCCTTTGGATTATATCGCTCCATCGGAAATGGAAAAAATACTTGCGCCTTATGCCAAAGAAGGAGCAGTGGTTAAAGCTGACAATGCCAGAAATTTATTATTTTTATCCGGAACCAAAAGAGAGTTATCCATGTACATGGATACTATAAAGATATTCGATGTCGATTGGCTGGAAGGAATGTCAACAGGAATATTCACTTTAGAACGTGTTGAGGCCGGAACGATAGTGGGCGAGCTTGAAGCACTGTTTGGTGAGGGAGCAGATAACCCTTTAGCAGGAATGTTTCGCTTTATGCCAATAGAACGACTCAATGCAATCATGGTAATAACACCTCAGGAGAAGTATTTACACAAGGCAAAGGAGTGGATTTTAAGATTGGACAGGGCTGATGCCGAAGCGTCCAGTAATCTCTATGTTTATAATGTCAAAAACATCAAAGCAACTGACTTGGCTGGTTATTTGAATGATGTATTTGGTGGAAGCGGAGGTTCAAGTAGCAGTTCTAAAGCGAGTAGCTCAGGAAATGTCGCACCCGGTTTAAATGGCAAGGAGATTGGTTCAAATACAAATAACTCCAAAGAAATTACAAAAACCAGAAACTCTTCTGGTGGCAATAAAGACGGAATAAATTTTACAGCCATCGAAGAAAATAATCAAATTCTGATAAGTGCAAACGCGCAGGATTATGAATCGATTAAATCCGCAATTGCTTTTTTGGATATTGAACCTTCGCAGGTATTTATTGAGGCAAAAATTATAGAAGTTTCACTAAATGAGAGCCATGAATTTGGAGTGGATTGGTTTTTTGGTTCAGCTACAGGTGATAACTCATCAACAACAAGCATTAAAAGGTTTGCCGGAATTCGTGATACAGAATCAGCAACTTTGGGTGGTACGGGTCTAAATTATGTATTAACGGGTCTAGATGTAAAGGCAGCAATATCAGCGCTTCAAGATGAAGGAGTTGTTAGGATATTGTCCACACCATCACTTTTAGTGTTAAATAACAAGTCGGCTAGTATAAACGTAGGTAAACAAATACCAATTCCAACTAACAGTTATAATAATACAAATACTGGAGTCACTGGAGGAGTTTTTCGTTCAGTTTCATACAAGCAAACAGGTATTGACTTGCAAGTAACACCAAGGATTAATCCAGGTGGTTTAGTGTATATTGAGATCACTCAGGAAGTAAGTGTTCCAGGAAAGCCAGATGCTGTTACTAATGACGTGCCAATTGATAACAGGAATCTGAGCACTGAAGTTGCAATCCAAAGCGGCGAAACAATTGTTATGGGGGGCTTAATAACACAAAATGACATACAAGGTCGTTCAGGAGTCCCGGGTTTAAGAAAAATTCCTTTGCTTGGAAAAGTGTTTGGTAGTGAAAGTAAAAGTAGTGACAGAACAGAACTGATGATTTTAATCACGCCAACTGTAATAGTAAACCCAGAGCAAGCGAAGCAATTAACAAAAGAATACGCAAACCAATTTAAAGGTTTGAAACCATTAAATGTGAAAGAAACACAGGAATAAGAAGAAATGAGAAATATAAAACTATTATTGATATCAACAATATTATTACTTTCAGCTTGTACAGATAAAGAGAAAGGTAAACTTGATAACAGGGTCAAAGACTATTGGACCGCTAAAATCAATAAGGATTTCAAAACAGCCTATCAGTTTCTGAGTCCGGGTTGGAGGAAAAATGAAGCTGAAACAGCATATATAAAACGTATGGGTTTTAGTAAAGTAAAATGGCTTGAGGCGAATAATGTAAAAAAAATATGCTCAAAGGAAAGTGTGTGTAAGGTTTTAGTAGATATTAAGTATGAATATACTTTCAAGGGAGTAGGTGGAGAGAAGATTGAAGTGGAGTCAACTCAAGAAGAAAACTGGATAATGAAAGAAAATGTTTGGTATAATGTCCCCACTAAGCAAAAAATTAGTAAAAGCTAATTTTATTCTTGTGCTTTAATTTAAAATAAAGTAACATTTCGGCAAGCTATAAATTTTATTTAGGTTTAATCAAATTTGAATATTCTATAGCTCTGTATAAATATATTTAGGAGTTTATAAAAATGAAAAGAAATAATTTAACAACTGCTGTTGTTGCTGGTATTGCTGGTGTTGCCGGTATTGCTAGTGTTTCAAACGCAGTTAATTTAAATTCAGATGGTGTTGGTCAAGTATTGGTATATCCTTACTATACTGTAAACAACGGTCTGAATACATTGATTTCAGTTGTTAATACATCTGATAGAACAAAAGCCGTTAAAGTAAGATTCCTAGAAGGCAAAAACTCTCGCGAGTGTCTTGACTTTAACTTATACTTATCTCCTTACGATGTATGGACTGCTGGTCTGGTTGCAGCAACTGCTACTTCATTGTATTCTCCAGGTTTTGAAGGAGAAGATACTGTTAAGATAGTTACTAGTGACCAATCATGTACAGATCCTTCTGCATTGTCAGGTTATGAGTTTTTACCATGGGCGTTTGTTGGAACTGCAGCTGATCCTGTATATAATCCAGGCGGTTGGGGTCTTGAAAGATGTACCGAAGGTCATTTTGAAATGATTGAAATGGGTAACATCGCTGACGCAACAACTGAGTGGGGTATCTTACATGATGATGGTACACCTAATGATTGTGGAGTGTTAACTGACAACTGGTCTGGTGCTGGTTCATTGGATTGGGCAAATGACGAAAATGACGGTCTTGAAGCTCCTACAGGTGGTTTGTTCGGTTCGGCTTCTATTATTGATGTGACAGGTGGAACAGATGTTGCTTATAATGCAGATGCAATCGAAGGCGTATTCTTAGCTCCAGCTCATACTGACCCAGGTAATTTACAACCTGGTTTGGGTGATGGTGATGACAATAACAGTTACATTTTTGCGAATGCTGCAGTAGTTAGTGATTTCTGGATGTCTAATCCGGTTCAGGCAGTAAGTGCTGTTTACATGCATGACCAAATTTTTGGTGAGTATGTATTGTCAGATGGAATTGGTGCAAACACAGAGTGGGTTGTAACATTCCCAACTAAGAACTACTATGTTGATCCAGCCAGAACTCCATTTGCTTTTGTTCCATATGAGCCATTTGAAGAATCAATTGGTGAATACGGTGCTTGTGAAGTTTATACAATTGCATTGTATGATAGAGAAGAGAGAACTCCTGATCCAAGATTGGTAATCAGACCTCCTTCGCCACGTCCACCAACTGTAACAAATGATGATGCTGTTTTCTGTTGGGAAACTAATGTTCTTGAGTTCGAAGATTCAGATAGAGCATCTGGTGATTCTGTGATTTTAGGTTCAAGAAACACAACTCATTATGCAACGCAAAGTGTTCCAGCTCAGCCTGCAACACCTCAAACACCTGCAGTTGAAGCAGAATACTTCACAACAGGTTGGGTTGCATTGAGTTTTGCACAATCAACTGATGACAACTTGAATGGCAGAACTTATGGTGGTTTACCAGTAACAGGTTTTGCTATCCAAAGATATGTTAACCAAAATGCTAGCGAAGGTGTTTTAGCTAACTATGCAGGATTGTTTGCACATAGATATTCAAGAGACATCGTTTCTAACTAAGAAACTGTTTTTTAATATACTAAATAGAGAAAAATGATTTTCTCAATAAAGATGGGTACTCTAGGGTACCCATCTTTTTTTACAAAAAAATATGAAATAAAAATAATATTATTACTTTAAGAAA
>JAGRJP010000113.1 GCA_020442665.1 Lysobacterales bacterium | reverse complement strand
TATCTTGACGAATTTGGTTCACGTGTTCCAAAAGAGCTTTACGACCAGTTGTCAAATATTAAAAAAATGTTAAATGAGCAAAAATAACTACTTTAATCAATCATTTCAGGTGATTGTTATTGAATGTGTATTTTTGTAAAAAATTTGTTAATAAAAGATAAAAAAACGCATCTCACTCTTTTTTTTGTATTATTTAAATGTTAATATTCCGTCGGAAGAGAGGATTTCTAACACGATAATAACTTTTTTAGAGGAGACTCATGGATAAATATTTGGAGAAACAAATGAAAATAAAGCGTAATCCTATTGCTAGCGCAATTAAAACTGCTTTGTATTCTGGTCTGATTGCTTCGGCTGCACTGAGTGGTGTTGCTTTTGCTCAAGAGGACGAGGGTGCAGATAAAGAAAAACTTGATAAACAAGTTGTTACTGGTTCTCGTATTACACGTGCTCAAATGGAGGATGTGGAACCAGTATTAACAATTACAAGAGAAGATCTTGAAAACTCAGGTTTCAAATCAGTTGCAGATGCATTAAGAGCAAATGCATTTAACAGCTTCGGTTCTCTTAGAGAGTCATCTGGTAACACAGCTCAAGGTCAAGCGACTTTGAGTTTGAGAGGTATTGGCTCAAACAGAACTTTGGTATTGGTGAACGGTCGTCGTATGCCAGGCTCTCCTGTTCTTGACGGGCAAATTCAAAATTTGAACACAATTCCATTTGCTGCGGTTGAAAGTATTGATATTTTGTCTGATGGTGCATCTGCTGTTTATGGTTCTGATGCAATCGGTGGTGTTATTAATATCAAATTGAGAAATGATTTTGAAGGTGCTTCATTGAACTTAAGATTTGATGATCCAGAAAGACCAGGTGCACAGAGTGAAGGTGTATCTGTAATTTTTGGTGGTTCTGGCGAAAAAAGTCGTTTTACAATGTCTGTTGAAGCAGATAGCAAAGATATTTTGTTCAGTCGCGAACGTCCTTTCCTAGCAAATGCTTTCTTGGGAGGTGATGCTAATGATATTAACAATTATACAGAGGTTTCTGTCAATTCACGTGTAATTTGGGACAGCGGATTCAATTTAACTCCTATGATTCAAGGTCAAGCAGGAGATAATGTTTGTTCTGCTTATGGTGCAGGCTTCTTGCCGAATGTTCTTTTTGATTCAACATTCCCTTCTGATTTAATGTGTGCGTATGATTACACTCAAATCGCTGCGCAAACAGCATCGTTAGACAGATTCTCTTTCTTTGCAAATGCAGAATATGATGTTAGTGACAATGTAACGGCATTTGGTCAAATCGTTTCAACACGAGCAGAGTCTTTTGGAAGATATGCGCCTGTTGCTTCAGGTTTGGTACAATGGACAGGTCCAGATTTGCCAGAGCAAGATATTGTTTTTAATGGTCAAAATTATACATTAAACCCATTAATGAATGGTTGGTATTATACATATCGTTTTGATTTTACAGGTAATGGTCGCGATACAACTCAAGTCGATTATCAAATGGATGCTCAGTTTGGTTTGAAAGGCTTTCATAATGGTGTAGATTGGGAAGTTGTATATCAATATGACTTGTATGATTTGCAAGAGTGGGGCGATGGTTATGTAAACGAATTAGGTTTGCGTGATGCAGCTGCTAGTGGTTGGGATCCTCGCCATCCTGATCAATTAGGCTTGTACTCTGGTTTTGTAGCTCAAATGAGAGAAAACTCAAATCGTAGAGCTCAAATGAAAATGCAAAGATTGGAATTTGGTGGTCAGTTTGACGTGGGTCAAGCTTCTATGTATGTTGGTGGAGAGTACCGTGATGAACAGTACTTTGACCAAGCCCAAGCTCAAAATGAGGCTGGTTTGATTCGTGGTACTGCTGGTGGTTCATCATATGGTGAAAGAACTGCTAGTGCCTTATTTGCGGAAGGTGTTTTACCTGTAGGAGATCAGCTTGAGTTGTCTGGTGCGTTGCGTTGGGATGACTATGATGATGTAGGAAGCAATTTGTCTGGTAAAATTGGCGCTAGATATAATTTGAATGATAATGTATTATTTAGAGCGACCTACGGTACTGGATTCAGAGCTCCATCTTTGGATGAATTGAATCAAATTCCATCATTTAGTGCAACTTCTGGTAGAGATGTTGTGGCATGTCAACAACAAGGCATAGCGTTTGCTGATTGTCGTGCAAGACAGTGGGATACATATATTGCGAGTAACAAAAACCTTGATCCAGAAACTTCTACACAGTTCTTATTAGGTACTGTTATTGATTTTTCAGAATGGGTGGGCTTTAATATGTCTATGTCTCTGGACTATTATTACACTGAAGTAGAAGATTTGATTTCAACGATTCAAGGTACAAACTTGTATTTTGCAGAGTTGACAGGCATTCTTCCTGACTTGAATGCAGCAGCTGGTGGTTGTTTTGCAATTCAAAGATCTGATACTGGAAGACTTATTAGAAGTGATGTTTGTGCATTAAACTATGGTAGTTTTGATACATCAGGTTTGGATTTCAAATTGAACATGTCGTGGGATTTAGGAAATGCTGGTTTATTGGCATTACGTCATCAAACTAATTATGTTCTAGATTTTAATAATGCGGATTACATCTCTGGTCCTTTAGTAGATCAAACAGATCGTAGAGGTGTACCTCAATTTAGATCTAACTTTGATATCAATTGGAGTTATGGTGATCATCTGGTTGCATTGTCATCATATTATATTCCTTCACAGTGGAGAACATCTCAGCCGAATCCTAATTTAGATTTGAATAATCCAGATTCGTACTACAATGTTCCAACTGGTGGTAAGATTGATAATTATTGGCACCATAATTTGGCGTATACATATTCTGCTCCATGGAATGCTGCGATTCAAGTTGGTGTAACCAACCTGTTGGATGAAGATCCTGTAATTGATATTAATAATGTTACAGATGACACTTTATATCCTTTTAAAGCTCGTACATACTACATCCAATACACTCATAACTTCTAATCTTTATTTAAGATTACTAGTTCAAGGTAAAAAGGAAGGTCTCTATATGAGACCTTTCCTTTATTTAAAATAGGAACAAATTGTGAATAGTAAAATATTAACTGCTTTCTTTACTCCAATTGGTACGTCAAATGTTACCTTAGAAGAATCTGAATCAGATAACTTAATTAAAAAGATTTATCAACTTGAGAAAGAAGGCTGGGAAAATAAAATAACATCTCAACCAATTGAATATGGAGTCTTTGAAAGCCCTCATCAGCTATTTCAGTTAGATGACTCAATAATCAAGAGTATCTCTAATCGTATAATTAAAGAAGTTGTTGAATTGGTGTGTGAACTTAATAAATACAGTCAAGAAGATGCAAAAAAGTTAGATTGTTACGCTGCTTCTTGGTTTCATATAATGAGAAAATCCGGTTTTGTGCAACCGCATAATCACCCAAATGCATCATGGAGTGCTGTGTACTGTGTTGATTCTGGAGATGATGATGTAACGAAGAACTCATCACTAATATTTCCAAGCCCATCTGTAATTCCAATGTATGTTGATGCTGGAAATGCCAACATTGACTTACCATTAGCTAATGATGTAATAAGGTTCAACTTGAAAAAAGGTGATTTAATTATATTTCAATCTCATTTATTCCACTATGTATCGAGTCATTTATCAGATAAACCTCGTATTACTATAGCTGCAAATTTTTGGTTTAATTTAAGATGATGAAAAATACTCATTGGACAGATTATTGGGTTAAGGGATACGTAACTTCACTTCCTGAGGATTTTAAGAGCAATTACGATGGCGAACTTTTGGATTTTTGGAGAAATGCATTCTCTAAGGTACCAAAAAATGCGCGTGTATTAGATATTTGTACAGGGAATGGTGCAGTAGCACTTTTGGCACAAGAATATTCAGATGAAAAAAACAATCACTGGAAAATTGATGCAATAGATTTGGCAGAAATAAATCCTAAAGAAGTTTTATATAAGAATCACACAAAAGTTGAAACCAGTTTAATCAATTTCATTGGCGGTTGTTCAATAGAAGATTATTCAGTAAATGAGAATGATAAATATGATTTCATAACTAGCCAATATGGTGTTGAATACTGCGATTTACCTAAAGCTGTGTTCAATATTTCTAAAATATTGAAGGATGGTAGAAAAATAGGAATTGTTAGTCACTCTCCAGAATCTGACATGCTTAAAAACATGATAAGAGAAAATAAGGATTATGGTTTGATTAACAGGTTAGGCTTTTTCGAAATAATAAAGAGTTTTGCTAAAGGAAATGACTCAGTTAAATCGTTTAAACTTAAAATAATGAGATTAACAAATGCACTAACGACACGAAATGTTAATAGTCCATTGATTAACGACATAGTCACAAATTTATATATAATAGGCAATATGCCAACAAAACAATTATTTTTGAATAGGAAGAAACTTAAGGAGTATTCCGAAAGTTTGAATAATGCACAATTGAGAATGAGAGATATGCTCCAAGTCTCAAAAAAAATTAGTGATAAAAGTGGATTTGTAGATATTTTCCAAAGAAACTCATTAAAATTAATCGAAGATGGTGTAATTAATTATAAAAATAAACATCATGCTGGAGATTATTATATTTTCGAAAAACAGGAATAATATTAAATGCTGGATTCAACAACGAAGTGCAA
>JAGRJP010000112.1 GCA_020442665.1 Lysobacterales bacterium | reverse complement strand
TTAAGTTTTGTAACACAATTAACAGTTTTTTTTATAGACATGAAACCAAATTTAGAGATGTAATTAAGAAATATAGCTCCTTATTCCGAATAGTTTAAGATTTCTCGAATTAATCCTGTTGCGTAGCTTCCTGGTCGGAGGATAAATGATAGTTTAAGATGATTATCGAGCCACTCGTAATTAAGCTCTGAAGCTATGCAACGAATGGAACGTCTTTCTTGTTTCAATCTGAATTTAGTAAATCCTAGTTGAAATGTTTGGAATTGGCTTGCAATATTTTCCTCCAAATATAAGCATTCATCATTACTAATTGGTTGGTTTTCACCCCACATGGCAGCGGTTATGTTGATGTCAAAATCTTTTAATCGGGTGGAGATTTCATCAGGTGTTGCATTTGAATCCTTGAACCACGAATTGCTGCCTTGAAGCTGAAATATATCGCCTTTGACTGGTTTGTTCCAGAAGCCTTGTTTGATTCTTTCAGCTACAATTGAGTTAAAAATATAACTTCTGGCTGTAGAAATCAGTAAACTTTTTAGGTTCTTATTTTTGACTTTATAAGTTCCTGAGAACCAATCTTTAGCTTTTTCGACATTTCCCATGTCGATTCCAAATCGTTGCGGACCAAAATAGTTAGGAAATCCAAATTGTTTGATATTTTCGATATTCTCATCAACTGAGTCTTTATCGCCTTCAATATTCCGAATCAAAATTTCGAAATGATTATAATCGAGCTGTCCGGTTTTTAATTTTCGGTTATGCCATAATGAGTTAGTGATTTGAACTTCATCAGGCAAAGCAGAGTTGATTTTTGAAATATCAGAAACTTTAGGGAGCTGGACACTAAACCATTGTCTGGTTATTGCATGTCTATCTTTTAAACCGGCAAAGCCGACTTGCATTCGTGGAACTTGGCAAATATTTGAAAGTTGTTTGGCAACCCAATCCGTATTTGAGTTGATTTTTTCAACGTATAGCCACAGGTGTTCCCCATCTCCGGTGAAGTCAATATCAGTATGTTCGGTAACGATAAAATCAGCGTCCTTGCATTTAATCCGGCCACTTGCAGAAATCTGGTTAAAAGTAGGGAAGAGTGTACCAAAATCAACACTCATGATACTTACCAGGATTATTTAATGGTTTATTTATGTGCAATAGCTTTGTCGGTGAATAAAAAATCACGCAATTCTTTATCAAACACGGGATCTTTGCGACGTATCCATTCCAGAACCATAGCAGCATGTTCTTTTTCTTCATCTCTGTTGTGTTTCAAAATCGCTCTAAGTTCTTCATCTTTGCAGGCATCCATTCTTTGTGCGTACCAATCGACCGCTTCAAGTTCTTCCATCAAAGAAGTGATGGCACGGTGCATGTCTCGAGTTTCATCAGATAGTTCTTCAATCGGTTCGTGATAACCTTCATTCGCCATAATAGTTCTCCAAGTTGTAAATCTGGTTTTTATTATAGCGAATTTTGTGCAAAGCAGTTATTGATTTGTATCAATTCTGCCATTGAATATTTCGACTGAATCAATCGGATTTTTCAATTAAAATCGAGCGTTACCCGGTGTTCTTGGAAATGCTATTACATCACGGATGTTATTGATTCCGGTGACATAACTCACCAATCTTTCAAAACCCAAACCAAAACCCGCGTGAGGAGCTGTTCCATAGCGACGCAAATCAATATACCATTTGTATTCTTCAAGATTGAGATGATGTTCTTTCATTCTTTCCAATAAAACGTCAACACGGGCTTCGCGTTGTGAACCACCAATCAATTCACCAACACCAGGGACCAGAACATCCATTGCTGCAACAGTTTTATTGTCATCATTGCAGTGCATATAAAACGGTTTGATAGATTTTGGATAATTCATGATAACCGTTGGTTTCTTGAAGTGTTTTTCCGTTAAATATCTCTCATGTTCAGTTTGTAAATCAGCTCCCCATTCTGGTTTGTATTCAAAATCTTGACCTGATTTTTGTAAAATTTCTATGGCATCAGTATATTCAACACGGGCAAAACTGTCATTTTGAAATGACTCTAATCGCTCAATCACGCCTTTTTGAACAAATTGGTCGAAAAACTGCATATCATCCGGATTTTCGTTGAGGACAGCTTTGAATACAAATTTGAGGAAATCCTCAGCCAAATCTGCATTATCGCTCAAATCATTAAAGGCAACTTCAGGTTCTATCATCCAAAACTCAGCAAGGTGGCGTGTGGTATTGGAGTTTTCCGCACGGAAAGTCGGACCGAAAGTATAAACTTTGGATAATGCCATGGCATGAGTTTCTACATTCAGTTGTCCTGAAACTGTCAGGTAGGTTTCTTTCCCGAAGAAGTCTTTAGAATAATCAACCGCACCTTTATCAGTCATTGGCAAGTTTGCCAAGTCCAGTTGCGTGACTCTGAATAAGTCACCGGCACCTTCACAGTCGCTGGCAGTGATTATCGGGGTACTGATCCAGAAAAAACCGTTTTGATGAAAAAAACGATGAACAGCTTGAGCCAATGTGTTGCGAACACGTGTCATGGCACTGAAAGTATTGGTACGAGGGCGTAAATGTGCAACCTCTCGTAAGAATTCCATTGTGTGTCTCTTAGGTTGAACCGGATAGGTTTCAGGGTCTTCAACCATGCCTGTCACTTCAACAGCAGATGCCTGAATTTCACAAGATTGACCTTGGCCGCCGGATTTCACAAGTTTTCCGGTAATAATTGCCGAACATCCTGTTGTTAAATGTTTGATTTCATCTTCATAATTTTCAAGTGAATCATCAGCAATGACCTGAATGGCATCAAAACAAGAACCATCGTGCATCACTAAAAATGAAAAACCACCTTTAGAGTCTCTGCGGTTTCTAACCCAACCTTTAATCGTTACAGTTGTGTCAAAAGCAATCTCTCCCTGGAGTGCTTGTTTGATAGAAATATCAACAGAAATATCAATCATGCGTTTTACCTTTACTTATCTTTAAGTTGTGTAGTGAAAATTCAAAAAAGGATTATCGTGTAACTCATAACAAACAACAAGATTTCCCTGTTGTTTGTTTGAGTTTTCACCCGAAATTATTAACTGGCTTTGTCTAAAGCGTTTGCTTTGGGCCCATTTAAAATTGCATACTCGACGGCATCAATAATCAGATCGACTTCTTTGGAAGTGATAGCAAAATGAGGTGTAAATCTGAGTGAGTTTGCTCCACCATGAATAACACCAATTCCTCTAAAACGCATGTATTCCTCAATTGAGTCTATACCATAGGCTTTATATTCCGGTGCTAGTTCACAAGAAAACAATAAACCGGTTCCTTGAACATTGGTCACTTTGCCGTTAAGTTTTTGTTGAAGACCTTTAAGTTTTTGCACAAACTCCTTGCCTCGTTCAACAATATTTTTTCTCAAGTTAGAATCAACTCGAGTTAATACTTCATAGGCGACATCCATCGCTTTGGGATTGGCGGTCATGGTATTTCCATAAACACCTTTGACATACATTTTAGAAGTTGCATCAGTCATTGCCAAAACCGACATTGGATAATGACCGGCATTGAGGGCTTTTGAATAGGTTTCCATATCCGGTGGATCAATTCCTTCAAATCCTGCATAATCCACGATAGATAAACATCCGTGGGCTCTTAATCCGGCTTGAATCGAATCCACAAGCAATAATGTGCCATTATCCTTCGTCAATTGGCGTGCAGTCTCGTAAAACTCGCGAGTGATTGACATTCCCGGATTTCCTTCTCCCATGACCGGTTCCATGAATAAGGACTCAACAAATACATTTTCTTTTTCAGCTTTATCAAAAGCTTTTTTCAATGCATCAACATCATTAATTGGAATTGTAATCAGGTTGTCTCTTTCAGCAAAAGAAGCTAAATATTTTTTATAACCGGGTAAAGAAGAGTCCGAATACTGGGCCGGTCTGTCAGTACGACCATGAAAAGCGCCTTTTAAAGACATAATTTTAATTTTCTTTCCGGCATGACGACCGCCCGCCTCTGTTACTTTCTTGGCATTAATGTCAGAAATTCTGGCAGCAACAGTTACCGCTTCCGAACCGGAATTCATACAGACAAACTTCTCAAAAGGACATTGACCTTGTGTGTGTCCTACTTCTTTTTTCAGAGCTCTGGTTAGCCTCATTTGTGGAATTGATGGCGTCATAATGTTTGCCATTACATGAGGTCGGCTCATGGTTTCCAATACAAAATCAGGAGCATGTCCCGCACCTAACATTCCATAACCGCCGTTGTCATGTAAAACAGCTCCTTTGAGAGTAATTAACCAAGGACCTTTAGCAGCGACAGAGACATAAGGATTGACCGCATCTTCTGAATAAAAATTAACGAAGTCACTTTGAACATGTCTCATCTGTTCTCTTTCGCCCATGTCGATTAGTTCTGCAAACTCTTTTTGTATTTGTTCAAAACACTTAAAAGCTGAATTGATGGCTTTTTCTAAATTTTCGTCTGATTTTAAAAAGTCTGAAATAACTTCATCACTTAATCCATGTGTTAAAACATCCCCTTTCGTCTTTCGCATAATGTGTAACTTTTCTAATGCAGTCATGATATCCTCAAAGTCTTTATTCTTATAACAGCCGATATTTTAGCAGAATCTTGTCAAATTCAATATGGGCTGAGCGCAAACATTTTGAAATCTTACGGTATTTTTATACAGAATTTTTGTACAGGAGTCAAAAGTAATGCTTTTCCGACACGATTTTGTTTGCTAAAATTAATTGTCAAATGGCATGAAAGTTGTGTTATTTGCGATAAAAATTAAAACAAATAGGGGAGAATCTTATGAATCTTAAAATCGCTTTAATCGGGGGAATCATATTTTATGTGGTTCAATTTCTTTTAGGAATGATAACCGGTCCGCTTCTACACGAAGGAATTCTAGATCCGTATTATCAGCAAACAGCAGCATTTTGGCGACCGGAATTGATGCAAGATCCACCGGATATGGCCGCATTGATGCCTCGCTGGATTACCACAGGTGTTATTTTTGCAATCATTATTGCCGGAATTTATTCTATGATTAGACAGTCCTTTTCAGGCAGTGGCTTGCTGAAAGGGGTTAAATATGGCGTGATGTTGACTGTTTTAATGGCTGGCTGGTCAGCTGCTTGGTCTGGTATTTTTAATTTACCGGATGCGATTTGGTTATGGTGGGCTGCTGAAAGTGTCTTGTATTTTGTCGTCGCCGGAGCGGTGTTGGGATGGGTTTCGGCAAAACTAAGCCCTGAAAGTTAATCTATTTGGATTTTGTACAAGGATGTACAATTAACTCCATTATTATGTATAAGGAATGTTTAAAACACTCTCACAATCACCATTAAATAAAGCAGCAATTTTTGTTGTAGTTTGCTTGATTGGGGCGATTGTATTGAGTGTTGTTTTATTAAGCTCACGTTTCACAGTTCCTGAACCTTTAACTATCATACTTGGAGTTGCCAGCTTATTGTTGGTTTGGCACTTCAGTTTCCAGTTTCCTTATCTGGGAATGGTTTCGATGGAGAGGCTTCCACAGTTTCATATGCTTCTCACTCTTAGCATTTCTGATACGCTCATCATTAATGCGATTGCAGCTCTAATGATGCCTTTTCTAAATAAAAAATACAGAATGGACTCTTATTCCATCGCCTTTCTTCGAGCCGGAAATAATATCGCAATGAATATCTTTCTGATTTTATCTGGGTATCTGATTATTGAGTATTTTCTGGAGCTTCCGATAACCAGTCTGAGTGTTAAAACTGTATTCGTTTTGTTGTTTGCAGCTATTGTTACTCAGATTGTGAATGTTATACACATGGTTGGCTTCATAAATTTTTATAACAAGAAAGGTTATAAGCTGGTTATGACTCCAAAAATGATGTTTATGGATTTGGTTTTTGTCCCTGTCGGAGTTTTATCGGCACTTTTATATCAACTTGATGATAAAAGTATATTCGGATTGTTTTGTTTCTTTGTTGTTCTGGTTTTATTCAGTTTCAATAGTTTTATGCCTGATAAATCATCAGATAGCAATGAGTTTAAACGAACGAGTACCGATTATAAAAGTGATTCACTTGATGTTAAAAGTATCTGTAAAGCTATAAACAGAAGAGCTGAACAGCTATTTGATATGAATTGTCTGTATATTTTCCTGAAAAATCACGGAAGCGGTGAATATGAGTTGTTTTATGAACAAGGTGCTATCAATTCTGGAGAAGATAGACAGAAGATATTTCAAATAATCAACAATTCAAAGGGAATTGAGGTTGACAGAATGTCGATTGTATTCAAAGGCAATCAAACAATGTTTAATATTATGAGTGCTCCTTTCAAAAACCAAGAAGGTGTTTTTGCTTATCTAATTTTGTGTAGGGATGACAAAAGGAAATTTCTGCAACCGGATATTTCATTATGCAAATTGTTAACTAACCGCTATGAACTGACATTGTCTTATGCGATTGGATACAAGGAGTTGACACAATACAAAGAGAAACTGGAACAAAAAGTGATTGAGCGAACCATGCAACTGGAGCAAGCGAATCATGAAAAATCAATTCTTGTGGAGAAGTTGGAAGATTTGTCAAATAGAGATGGTTTAACCGGATGTTATAACCGCAGATTCTTTGATTTGAAAATGTCAGAACTGGAGAGTGGCCCACCGAATTCACTTGGATTAGCAATTTTGGATATTGACTTTTTTAAACAAATCAATGATGAATTTGGACATGAAGTTGGTGATTGTGTTTTGAAAATGGTGGCAGAACTTGTAAAGGAAAACTGTCAACATGATTTGATGTTTTTCAGATATGGAGGAGAAGAATTTGTTATATTGTTTGTCAATCCTGATATTGACACTATTCATATAACTTGTCAGGAAGTTGTAGGTGGATTTTCATCATTCGATTGGCAGATAATTCATAGAAATCTGAATGTCACAGTCAGTATTGGATTGGCTGTTTACCCTCAGACTGAATGGAATCAACTATTCACGAAAGCTGACTCCAGATTATACCAAGCCAAGAAAAATGGTCGAAATCAATTACAATTTTGAAACACTTCATTTATTTGGTAATGAGTTTAAAACGGCCACTCTCGTATTTAATATAACTGGTTTGATATTGCCAGTCGCCAACAACCATCCTTAAACATTGTTGATTATTGATTTCTATGGTGTGAAATGCCGGTCGATGAGTGTGCCCATGAATCATTAACTGACAATCGAATTGTTTGAATAAATTTTCAACAGCAGTTGGATTCACATCCATAATTTCAGAACTGGCAGATTGAGTGTGTTCCATGCTTTTTTGACGAGCTTGTTTGGCAAATTCAATGCGTTGTTCAATACTCTGAGATAAAAACCATTGCTGCCATTGTTCAGAACGCAGCTGAGTACGGATTTTTTGATACTCAAAATCGTCGGTACAAAGTTCATCCGCATGCGTGAGAATGATTTTTTTATCTTCCAGTTGAATGACTGTCGGATCTGTTAGAATCGTTAGATTAGCTTTTTGTGCAAAGCCATTAGAAACCAGAAAATCTCGGTTCCCGGGCATAAAATAACATTCGGTCTGATATTTAGAATTGAGTTGTTGGAGTTCAAGCGCTGTTTGTGAAGCGAGTTCATCCATCGCATCATCGCCCAGATAATATTCAAACAAATCTCCTAGGATATACAAAGCCCGTGCATGACGGGCTTTTTCATGAAGGAAGTCTTTGAACCGCTGAAATATTTCCGGGTGTTGTGGACTTAAATGTAAATCAGCAATGAATAAAACAGTCGAACTCACAATAGGTCTGAGAATTATTGTTGAGTCGGTTCTTCAGCCGCTTTGGGTTCATCTGATGGCAACTTGTCAATCACGCTCATAGATTCAATTTTGATTGTTTTAATTGGCACATCACTTCTGAAAGGAGGATTTGGCCCGGTTGGAGTCAATTTTATTTCATCAACAACATCCATACCATCAACCACTTTTCCAAAAACGGCATACCCCCACGTTCTGCTGTTTTGTTGTCCGGTGAAGTCCAAGGCAGGATTGTCAACAACATTGATGAAGAACTGAGAAGTCCCTGAATGCGGATCATTTGTTCTTGCCATAGCAATTGTCCCTCGTAGATTTTTCAGACCATTGCCGGCTTCATTTTGAATCGGAGGATTGGTATTTTTACGAACTAAATCCTGGTCATAACCACCGCCCTGAATCATGAAGTTACTAATGACTCGATGGAAAATTGTATCGGTGTAAAAACCATTCTTGATATATTGCGTAAAATTAGCAACTGTTAAAGGAGCTTTTTCAGGATAAAGTTCTAAATAAATATCACCACGATTGGTTTGCATTTTGACCAATACCGGAGCTGCTGATAACGCCAATGAAACCATTAAAATCAGGCAAATAAAAAGTGTTTTAGCTAGTTTGTTCATTATTTTACTCTTTGAATCATTTTGTATTACTAATGGTTGACCATTTTAACAGAGCATGATTCCATGCTCAATCAAAGAAAAATCACCATTTGGGTTTTTTCTTATCTAAAAAGGCTTTTAAACCGAGCTGACCTTCCTCAGAAACCCGAACTGCCGCAATCACCTGAGTGGTGTACTGGTCGATTTTTTTCTGTTGAGGAATGGTTCTAGCAGACACTGAGTGAACTAATTTTTTGCTAATCGTTTTTGCACTCGGACCTGTTTTTAAAAGAAAGCTGATTTGTTTTTCAACTTGCTCATCCAATTCTTCATGCGGAACAAATTCTGAAATCAATCCGATTTCATAAGCCTTTTCAGCATTGAAAATCTCCGCTGTTTGGAAAAAACGACGAGAATGGCGAGAACCAATAGCATCAATCACATAAGGCGAAATCACTGCCGGAACTAAACCTAACTTTGCTTCAGTCAAACCGAATTTGGATTCTTCATTGGCTATGGCGATATCGCAACAGGCGATGAGACCAACGCCACCACCAAGTGCTAAGCCTTGGACTCTGGCAATCACCGCTTTGCTACAAAAATTGATGGCACGCATTAAAGCTGCCAGTTTCAAAGAATCTTCCTGATTTTCAGCTTGCGTCGCTTTCACCATGGATTTCATCCAGTTGATATCGGCACCGGCGGAGAATGACTCACCTTGCGATTGCAAAACAATCACTCTGGTGTCGGAGTTTTTGTCTAAAGCATCAAATGCAGAAGTGAGTTCGGCAATCATTTCAGCATTAAAAGCATTATGAACCTCAGGTCTGGTCATGGTAACGGTTGTAACGCCACGTTTATCAGCTTCGACTTTGAGGGTTTTATACATGGAAAATTGTTTCATATTTTGATTGCGATGAAAATTGGCACTATTATAGAATATTAAAGACTTTTGCAGAACTATATTGGAGAGTAATAAATGATTAATCTCACAGGCTTTTTACCAAATGTAAATAGAATTGTTTAAAATGAGAATAAATAGAGTGAGTGAATAATGAAACAAGCTTGTATATTGGTTATTGAAGACCATAAAGAGTTGGCAGCAACGATAGGAGAGTATCTTGAACACTCCGATTTTGTGGTTGATTATGCCATGGATGGATTAACCGGTTTGCACCTTGCTGTTACCAACTCTTATGATGCATTGGTTCTGGATATTATGTTGCCCGGTATTGATGGATTTGCAGTTTGCGACAAATTGAGAAATGATGCAAAATCCGATGTTCCAATACTGATGCTCACAGCAAGAGATCAAATGCAGGATAAACTGGAAGGTTTTTCAAAGGGAACTGATGATTATCTGGTAAAACCTTTTGATCCTGAAGAGCTTGTTGCCAGACTTCAGTCATTAATCAGACGATACAAAGGAGAATTTGATAATAAAATCATGCAGGTGGGTGATTTGACTTTTGATCCTGAAACCATGCGGGTGGAACGCCAGAGCAAGGCTCTCAAGGTTTCACCAACCGGGATTCAAATTTTAAAAGTACTTATGAAAAACTCACCAAAAGTCATCTCCAAGGAATCGTTATGTCGGGAGTTATGGGGGGAGCTTTCTCCTGAGTCAGATGTTTTGAGGAGTCATTTATACTTGCTGAGAAAGGCCATTGATAAGCCGTTTGCTAAACAACTCATCCATACAATACCTTCATTGGGTGTAAAAATCGAAGATTCAGAAAATTAATTTAAGGTATTTTTTAAGCCAGAATTTTGACATTTTTCAAGTTCAAGGTGGCTGTTGTTCCAATACCGACAGTGCTTTCGAAGTGAATATTCCAATCACACTGTTTACAAATCCACTCAACAATCGCCAGGCCCAATCCAAATCCTTTATTGTTTGAATGTTCATCAACGCGATAAAATGGTTTGAATATATTCTTTAGTTGTTCGGCTGTCATTCCCTGACCCTGATCAGTGATAGAAATTTTACTATTTTGAATTTGAATTGTAATTGTGCTGTTTTGAGGACTGTAAGTGCATGCATTTCTGAGTAAATTGTTTATAACAATCACAAATAATTGTTCAGATAGAGAGCATTCAATTAAATTTTTTGCTTGCCAGTCCATTTCAATATTTTTATCAGGAAAAGTGGAAATTATATTTGTGCTTATCACTTTTAAAAGGTCGTTGACGACATATTTTTCATTGGTCAGTTCGGTATTTTGTTCTCTGGATAATAATAAAAGAGATTCGACCAGATCCTGCATTTCTAAAATCATCAATTCCATTCGGGAGACGATTTTTGTTTGCTTTTCACTGAGTTTATCTTTTTTCAATAAGCCAATAGATCCTTTCATCACAGCCAGAGGTGTTCGCAGTTCATGACTGGCATAACGAGAGAAATTTCTTTCTCTTTTTACAAAGTCTGAAATTCTTCTGGAAAAGTTTTCAAAGGATTCAATCAGCGCCTGAACTTCTTTGTTTCCTGATGCTGAAACCGAATCGAAATTTAATTTTTCCAGTTCTTTTTTATTTACATTGACAGATTCGATTTTATTAATCACCTGTAAAATCGGGCTGAAAGCCTTTTTGGATTGCATATATGAATAAAATGCCGGTAAATAGATAGCGAGCAATACTAGAATTAAAGGTGCTATACCAAAATAGAGTGCGAGTCTGGCGACTTGTGCTTCTTCAAAAATCAGATATAAACGCATATCGTGTTTTTCAGAGAAGTAGACCAGCGGCATTTTTTCATTCAATTTTACTCTCTGGTAGTTTTCTGTAACATTTCTCAAGGCTTCAGGAATTTCGCTGTAATCGTTGTTTTTCACCAGATAACCTGTCAGATTCATCGTTTTGGGTAATGAAAAGTTAGAATCTTTTTCGTAGTGCTCCCAAAAAAACTTAGCTTCGCCAATCAAAGCTTCTTTGATAAGAACATTTTCAACCACTTTTGCAGCGCCAAAAACACTGGCAATGGTTACCAAACTGATAAATACCAATTGAATGATAAAAACTTTGTTGAGTTTTTTGTATATACCAGTTTGTTTCATATTTGATATTTATCTTCTTGTGAAAAGGTAATGACCGACCAGCCATTCATTGCCCTTATTATAACCAAAAAGCTCAGCACAAGACATGAAGAATATTCGCCAGCGTTGAAACCAAAGTTTATAGTCTTGTCCATAGGTTTTTTTCAAAACAATTAAAACTTGTTGCTTGTTTTCATCCATGTTCTCTAACCAATGATTTGAAGTTTTTTCATAATGCTGTCCATTATTTATCCAGCGTTTTTCAATATTTAAATGTTGTTGAAAATTCAAAAATGTATCTGCTGCCGGCATTTGTCCTCCGGAAAAGAAATATTTACCCATCCAGTTATCTTCTCCCTCGGTTTCAAAGGGATACATCAGGTGTCTGTGACAAAACACATGTATAAACAAAAGCCCTTGAGGATTCATCCATGAAGAAATATTTTTAAACAGGTTTTGATAATTTCTGACATGTTCAAACATTTCAATTGATATGATTCTGTCAAATTGATTCTCCAATGAGAGATTGTTGATGTCACAAGTGATGATTTCTATATTTTTAAGCCCCCGGTATTTGGCTTGTTTGAGGATATAATTTCTCTGAGAGTGTGAATTGGAAACTCCTGTGATGTGAGACTGTGGAAATCGTTTTGCCAGATACAATGTCAAAGAACCCCAGCCACAACCCAACTCCAGAATATTTTGTCCATCACTAAATTGTCCTCTTTCTATGTAAAGTTCCAGCATGTTTTTCTCGGCTGTACTAAGGCTTTCGTTTTCATTTTTATAATAACAGGAGGAATACTTCTTATTTTGACCCAGGACTAAATTATAAAACTCCGAATCAATTTCATAATGTTGCTCATTGGCTTTATCTGTATCAATTGCCAGCTTTGACTTTTTTAATTCATACAAAAAGTCATTGTATCTTTTACTGCTTTGCTGTGGATCTTGTGAGAATTCATCTAAAAGTCTTTGTTTGAGTAATCTTCTGATGCCAAAACGGATAATAAAATCAGGTATCAGTCCACTTTCAACAGCCTTGATGGCGAATTTAATTTGTTTTTGGTTTCCAAAGGAAAAACTTGTTTGTTCTGTTTTGGTATTCACGATAGTTGTCACCTCTGTTTAAAATTGATTGTTGTTCAGAATAGGGGATGCCGGTTAATTTAAGTAAAAATATCAGCATCAAAATAGGATAAATTAATGACCACAAGAAATATTCAGTTTGATACAAAAGTATTGGATAGACGAACCAATGAGTCCATTCGAAAAAATAGTTAGGATGTCTTGAATATCTCCATAGTCCTTCATCACATACATTTTTTGTGCCGGAATTTTTGATTTTGAAACTAAGCAATTGTTTATCTGCCAGCGTCACACCAATCAATGAAATGATACCTAACAATAATGCCATAATTGATAAATGATTGAATGACCATTGAGCAACAGTTAGCCAATAAGCCGGTAACGAGAAAATAAAAATGAGCAATGCTTGTGCCATAAAGAACCAGAAAAAATTGAAATGAGCCTTTTTATTCCAGTATCTTCTTAAATAAGTATATCGTCTGTCTTCATGATTGATATCATATCTGAGAAGCAGATGGATACTGAGTCTCAAATACCATAAACCAGGGAAAATCAACATCCAATATGAGGGGCTGTATTCTGGCGATTGGTTTAAAAAGTAATACATACTACAAATAACAATTCCAACCGACCAGGTGAGATCAACAATGTCCGCATTATTGGTTTTTAGTTGCCAAATCCATGCCAGTGTCTGAAGAGCAAAACAAATTAAAATCACTTCAAGATAAATCATTACACTTCACCTTTGCTTCACTGAAATGAGATTGAAAAAGGACAATGCTATGATAAGTTATCAACCAGAGCAGAGATATCATCAGAAATGCGTTCAACATATTTGGAATATCAACAGCACCTAATTTAGAAGCCGAAAAATATGACAAAGGAGCTCCGATGGTTATGAAAGAATAGGCAACTTTGGGTTTTCTTAACATCCATGACATGGAGTGATTCAGGGTTAATGCAAAACCACCCCAAAGAAGCAAAATCCAATAGGGAGCAATATTTTCATAACCTATATTTTGCTGATACTCAACCAATCTGCTTTTCGCCAGAATGGAATCAACAATAACTCCGGTGAAAATACAAAACACAAAAAGCTTTTTATCAGTCTTGTGGCTGTAATCAGAAAAAAGAAACAGTATTGCAAAACCAGAAAATATAATGATTGCAGGCCAAAGATTATTTTTGGCCACACCTAAGACGGTGTATAACCATAGTGCCTGAAATAATATAAAATTGTATATGTTCTTCATTTGTATTCGTATCATTCAAAAGTGATTCATCAAACAATAGTGAAAACAGGTTCCTTTTGAGTTTGAGGTTGAGTGAATAACAAATGCACAACACTTATGGATTTTTCAATAAAGCCGCCTTCACAATAACTGAAGTAGAAATTCCACATGCGCTGGAAATCATCATCATAGCCTAAATTTCGCAATTCTTCAGATTTGTCATTAAAGCGTCTTTTCCATGCGTTGAGGGTTTTGGCATAACTCATGCCAAAATCTTCCAGGTTGAAGAGCTTTAATTGAGTATGTTGTGAACTGACTTTCAATATTTCTGATATAGATGGGATGAAACTTCCCGGGAAAATATATTTTTTGATAAAGTCCACATTCTTTAAAGCATTTTTGTATCGGTAATCTTCAATTGTGATAGCTTGAATCAATGCCATGCCGTCTTTTTTCAGAAGGCTGTTGCATTTTTTCAGATAGGTTGGGAGATAATGATGACCAACTGCTTCAATCATTTCAATTGAAACCAGTTTGTCATATTTTCCTGTTAGTTCGCGATAATCCTTTTTCAACAAAGTTATTTTGTCAGTGAGATTCTTTTGTTCCACCATTTTTTTAGTATACGAGTATTGTTCATCTGATATTGTGGTTGTAGTTACATGACAACCGTAATTTTCTGCAGCATAAATGGCAAAACCACCCCATCCTGTTCCTATTTCTATCACTGAATCAGCGGCAGAAAGGTCGAGTTTTTCACATATAGTTTTTAATTTATAACGACTAGCGGATTCCAGGGACATTTCAGAAGTTTTAAATATAGCTGATGAATACATCATGCTTTCATCAAGAAATAAACGGAATAAATCATTACCAAGGTCATAATGAGCGGAAATGTTTCGCTTACTTCCTGATTCTGTATTTTTGTTGAAAAAATGGGTGATTTTAAGCAATGTATTTTTCAACCAGGCACTACCTCCCTCCATTTTATCAAGCAGTTCCCTGTTCCTTACAAAGACTCTGACCAGTTTGGTCAGGTTAGGAGTGTCCCAGTTTTTATAAATAAATTGTTCGGCTGCTCCGACACTGCCCTGGAATGTAATCGCCTTGTATACATCCATACTTTTGACTGACATGCTGGCATGCAGTTCACTTTCAATGTCACCAAACATGTAACGTCCCTGAGGGTCAGTTATTTCTAGGTAGCAATCTTTCAAGCCATATAACTGTTTGAGAAATCCTGACTTTATCAGATTGTCTATTTTACTTGTATTGAGATTATTGGCAGTTAATTCTTTAGAATTGTTCATAGCTCTTTCTCCTTAATTTTAGGATGATAGTAAAAGGGTATTTTTTTCAGCCACAGCCGAAGGGCATGCCAGTATATGCCGCTGAACATTTTTAATGATTGGAAGGGACGGGATAGTGCCCATGCACTAAAACCCTTGTTCCCGACGGGAATCATCACAGTGTCCAGTACCACATTCATTATTTTGTTTTTGTTCTGATAAAGATCCATAGCAACAAAAAGGGTTTCACTGGTTATTTTAAAACGCCAGTTGTAGTCAATATCCATATCTGCAAATGGTGAAATATGAAACTGCTTACGAAATCGAAAAGTATGCAGATCAGATGTCCGCTTTTCATCACATTTATTTAAATCATGCAAATAAATATGTTTTTCATTCCATGGAGTGTTGTTTATTTCTGAAAGAATGTATTTGAGATCATTTCCTTCATAACAAAAATAAAAACTGACCGAATTAAATTCAAAGCCCAGATATCTGGGATGGGTGAATAATATAATTTTGCCACCAAATTTCTTGCCTGTTCTCTCTTCAATCAATTCACAAGCTTTAGTCTTGAGTGATTTATTTTCAGAATTAATGTAGTCTTTTGTTTTGATTGAGATAAGATTAAATCTGTTGAGACTGAAGAAAATGTTCTTGTCAGAAACAGATTGTAATTCATCCAGATCAAAAAGCGCCCAGCTCATATTGTATTTAAATCGGTGAACCTTTGGTTTTATCCGCTGGTGCATAATAGTTCCTTTACAATATCCTGTTTGCATCATTACATACACTCCTTCATGAATTGCTGAACCGCTTCATGAGCACTTCTGGCTCCATCTTCATGAAAACCCCAGCCCCAATAGGCTCCACAAAAATAGCTGTTATGTTTTCCCTGAATTTCATTTTTTCTTTGCTGAGATTCAATAGTTTTACTTGTGTATACAGGATGTTGGTAATGAACTGATTTTAGGATTTTTTCCGAATTTATATATTGGGATTGATTGAGACTCACTATCAGGGGTTGAGGACAATCAATGTTCTGCAACAGATTCATGTAATAATTAACTGTGCATTGCTGCAGATTGACAGTGTCTACCGGGTATTTGTTTACTGTCCAGCTGGCCCATGCTTTTTTGTTTTCAGGCATGATTGCTGAATCCGTATGCAGATCTATAACATTATTAACATAGGGAATTGACCCCAGTATTTCAGTTTCTTCTTTACTTGTCTGATTCCCCAGCAATGCCAGAGTCTGGTCACTGTGCGTGGCAAAAAAGACTTTATCGAATTCATAAGAAGTCCCCGAAGCGTGTATTTTTACAGAATCTTTAGTTCTTGTTACTGATTCAATTTGGCAGTTGGTAACGAAAGTTCCGCTCAGATTTTGGATAAGAGTTTTAACATATTGCTGAGAACCCCCTTTGATAGTTTCCCACAGGGGTCTGTCTGAAATTTGAAGCATTTGATGATTCTTCATGAAAGAAAGCAAATAAGTCACCGGGAATTCCATGATGGATTCAAAGTCACCGGACCACAATGCCGAAGCCATGGGCAGGATGTGTTCCTCTATAAAATATTTGCTGTAATTATTTTGTTTTAAATATTCGCCGAGAGATAATTTCGTTTGTGACTCCAAAACAGATTCAGATTCATTATAAAATCTTAGAATATCTTTAATCATTCGATAGAATCTCGGATTTAACAGATTTCTTTTCTGACAAAATAATGAACTGAGATTTGTAGCATTGTAAACAAGGCCTGTTTGCATATTATTAACAGAAAAACTCATATCGCTTTTTTGTGTTTCTATTCCATATTTGTCTAGCATTGAGAAAAAAGTGGGATAATTTTTACGATTACAAACTATAAAACCGGTATCGACATTGTATGTCTTATTATCGACAGTGACTTCATGAGTGTCTGTATGACCACCGGCTCTCGATGCTTTTTCAAATAAAGTGTAATCACATTTACCTTCCAGCTTCTCTGCAACCATCAGTCCTGAAATCCCACCTCCTATGATTGCTACTTTCATGATGCTTTCCTGATTAAACGACGATTGAGAACCTTTTCATTTGGGTATCTGAGATCCCAAACTAAACCTAATTTTTCCATTAATTTGAGAACATAAAAACTGATATCGATCTGCCACCATTTAAAACCTTGTTTCACAGTTCCAGGTGCACAATGATGGTTGTTATGCCAGCCTTCTCCTAAAGTCAGAACAGCCAGAATTAAATTATTTTTGCTATCATCATTGGTGTGATAATCTTGTTTTCCATAAACATGAGCTAATGAATTGATGCAAAATGTTATATGTGAAAGCAAAACAGTCGAGATGAAATATCCCCATACTACCAGCTGCCACCCATCGGTGTTAAGAGAGGGAAAGAAGTGCTGAAAAAACTCACCGATTATGAATAACAACATTATCAGTAGTATGGGGAATAAGATGTCAAACCGATCAATGAATCTTAACTCAGAATATTTCGCAAAATCTTTAACTTTGCTTGCATCGGTTTGGAAGTTTTCCTGTTTCAGAAACCATTGCATATGACTATGGAGAAAACCATTTTTTGGTGAATGCTTGTCAGTTTTCTTGTCGGAATGCTTATGGTGATGCCGGTGATGGGCAGCCCACCACAGTGGTCCTCTTTGCGTTGCAGAAGCTCCAATCATGGCAAACAATGTCTGTGTGAAACGGTGTGTTTTGAAAGTTCTGTGAGAGAAATAGCGGTGATAAAAAGCTGTGATTGCGAACATTCTTAATAAATAAGTTATCAGAAAAATCACAACAGCTGTTGTCGAAGTTCCTGTCCATATCACTCCCAGACATGCGACATGTATGAGGATAAATGGCACAATCCTTACCCAATCAATGCTGTCTTTATCAAATTGGTTTTGGTAAACAGAAGAATTGTCGAACCACTTTTGAATCATAATTTATAACTTTTCGTAAATTTTTAAGATGCGCTCATCTTAGAAACCCGGTTGTGAAAGTGATGTGAAATTAAAAAAAATATCTTTCACATAATTTTCACAAGCAAAAAGTATATTTGTGCCAATTGAAAATTTGAGAAAAAAATGAAATTGATACTACTTATTGTTTTATTAGCTGCAACTGCATTTGTTGCTGGCGCCTACTCAAAAGTGCCCAAAAGCAACAATAAAATAGCGGAAAATTATCTTCAAGAGCTTAAACGATATCCAGAAAGCAAGGAAGTTGAGAATGTTGGTGAAATATTTTTACAACTTTTCGGAGACTTTAAGAAAGGTGCAACCGAAGAAATCATTCGAAAAACCTATGCAGATGAATTTTATTTTAATGACACATTCAGAGTCCTTAACAATATTGATGAATTGGTTCCTTATATGATCGAAACAGCAGCTATGGTTGAAATCACCACTGTTGAGCTTTTAGACACATCATTCAACGGCAAAGATTATTATCTCAGGTGGGTTATGGAAATGAAGTTTGATGTGAAAAATAAAGACATCTACTCCAAATCAATTGGTATGACACAACTTCGCTTTAATGAAAACAGCAAAATAATATTTCATCAGGATTATTGGGATAGTGTTGACGGGTTTTATCAGCACTTGCCATACTTGGGATATTTTGTCAGGAAAGTCAGAAACCAGCTATGACCCGATTGTTATTATTAATTACCATTGGCAGTTTTGTTCCACAGCTTGAAGCAAAACTGCCAAAAACGGTTTATGTGAATGATAAGGAAATGAAACTGTGTACCGAGCATACGATTCGATATGCATTATTAGTCAAAATAGCTTATGTCGGACTTTATAAACCTGCTTGTGATATGAACCAGAATATTCTTAAAATACCTGAAAAACTGATTCGTTTTAATTATCAGGTTGATGTCAAGGCATCCGTATTTCAGGAGCTGGCAGTGAAATACTTCAAAAAGAACATCGATGAAGAACTCTATCAGCTTTATTCCGATGAACTCAAACAGTTCAACAAATCCTATGTCGATATATCTGCGAATGACAGTTATGATTTATTTCATGAAAATGGCAAAAAACTGAGCCTTTACAAAAACAAAAAACTATTGGGTTATACCGAATGGCCGGATTTTGCAGCAAATTATTTTAAAATATGGTTTGGAAAAACACCTGCAGTCAAAAAACTTAAGGAAACTTTTAGTGAAGTATGAGTTTCAGAAATTATATGACTGATGGGCTATGGAATTATAGAGTGGATTTGTGTAACAATAATAGTTATGAAATGTCCCGTAGATAATACCGAATTAAAGTTAAAAACTCAGGAAAAAGCCTTCGGTTATTGCTGTTCACATTGTGATGGTGTATTGATAGACTCTAAGGGTGTAAAGGAATTCAAACATAACTTTAATACAAATATTCTGGAAAAGAGTTTCAACAATATTAAAGTAAAGAGTTCTGAATATTATTGTCCTAGCTGTTCTGAAAATATGGAATATTCGGATATTGGTGATATGGAAGTGTTGATATGCAAGAAGTGCACAAGTGCTTTTTTTTAAGTCAGGTCAATTAGCTGATATTAAATATAAATATGCCGATATAAGTGAAGGTGAGTATTTTGGAATGTCATTATTACCTGCACCATTTTTAGCAATTTATTCACTTTTGAAATTTTTCTCATTAGACCCTTCATCAAAAAAACAAAAATTCTATGGTTGGATATTTATCATAGCTGTCATTTTTTCTTTATTTTTCTTGTTAGAATTCAGTAGTTTGGGTTCTGCATGTGATAAATAGCCAACTTCATTAATTAGAATTAAAACCAACAAAGAAAACCCAACTATAGAGCAAAGTTCCAAATACAAAAACCAGAAATAACAAATTTGATGCTATGTTTTTTACACCAAAATAAAAAATCTGTTCGGCACTACGAAATCCCCAGAACAGGGCGATGGATGATGTCATTGTTAAACCAAGTTTGGTGTTCAGCAATTCGTCACCATTAAAATAAGAAATATAAGCAAAAACCAGAAACACAAATATCAATCGCAGATTCATTATTTGCATGACAGCTTTGTTGGTGAAAGAAAGTTTCTTCAAATCTTCGACCCAATCAAACAATTTCCAGAAAAGAAGATGAAACACCACAAAAGCAATGTGGTAGATTGCACCAATGATTAAAAGATTTTCAGGATTGTTGAGTAATTCTTTCATCTACATCCTAAAAACACCATATTTTGTGTCCTCAACCGGAGCATTTAGACCGGCTTCAATTGCCAGGGCCAGAACTTTTCTAGTGTCAATCGGATTGATAATCCCGTCATCCCAAAGTCTGGCAGTGGAATAATACGGACTTCCTTGATGTTCGTAAAGCTGTTTGATTTTGTCGTATTCGGCTTGTTTTTCAGCTTCATTCCAATCGATTCCGCGTTTGTCCATTCCATCCTGTTTAATGGTTGTTAAAACAGATGCTGCTTGATCACCACCCATAACCGAAATTCGGGCATTCGGCCACATCCACATAAAGCGTCCACCGTAAGCACGACCATTCATAGCATAATTTCCGGCACCGAATGATCCGCCAATCACAACGGTGTACTTGGGAACTGAAGCACAAGCCACAGCTGTTACCATTTTTGCACCATTTTTGGCGATTCCGCTTTGCTCATATTCTTTTCCAACCATAAAGCCAGTGATATTTTGCAAGAACACCAAAGG
>JAGRJP010000111.1:2219-7946 GCA_020442665.1 Lysobacterales bacterium | reverse complement strand
AAACGATTATCTCCTGTTAATAAACGATGTCACTGAAAAAATAAAGTCCGACAAAAAAATATTTTATCAAGCCAACTATGATTATCTAACAGGGATTGCTAACCGATATCTGTTTCAACAAAACCTGGAACAAGAAATCAGTAACTCTCAGCAAAATAACAAATCCTTTGCGCTTTTACTGATTGATCTAGATAATTTCAAAGATATTAATGACATCAAAGGGCATAATTTCGGCGATCAATTACTCAAAAATGTTGCAAAGAAAATCAATAAATCGGTTAAAAATAAAAACAACATTGCTAGATTCGGAGGTGATGAATTCACCGTCATCATTCCTGAAACAGATAATCACAGTCAAACCGAAAAAATAGCTCAAGAGATTATCAGCAGTTTGCGTCAGCCTTTTACAATTAATGATGAGCAGGTTTTCATAACAGCAAGCATCGGAATTGCCACTTATCCGAATGACGGTGACGATGTATTTACGATTTTAAAACACGCTGATCAGGCTATGTTCAAAGCAAAAGAACAAGGCCGAAACAGATACAGTTACTTCACTCACTCGATGCAGATAGAGGCAACGAATCGCCAACAAATAGCCATGGAGTTGAGACAGGCCATAAAAAATCGTGAACTGGAAATCTACTACCAACCCATTGTGAACTCAGAAACAGGCAAGATTCATAAAGCCGAGGCATTGCTTCGATGGAATCACCCAACCGAAGGAATCGTCAAGCCGGAGAAATTTATCCAAATTGCTGAAGATACAGGCTTAATCTTGAAAATTGGTCAATGGACGTTTAAAAAAGTCTGTAAACAATTAAAAAAATGGATTCCCAACTATGGAGAAAATTTTCAAATTAGCATTAATAAATCCCCCAAGCAATTTATCAATCGTTCAGCGTATTTAAAATGGCTCAAAAGATTGAAGAAAAACAATCTATCCGGCAAAAATATCGCTATCGAGATTACCGAAGGGTTATTGTTAGATAACAATGAAAAGATTCAAAAGCATTTATTGATGTTCCGAGATGCCGGTGTGGATATCTCAATCGATGATTTTGGAACGGGATATTCATCCTTATCTTATCTCAAAAAATTTGATATTGATTTCATCAAAATTGACCGTTCATTCATTAGTAATCTGGAAAATGAACCTGATAATATTGCTCTTATTGAAGCTATCATTGTGATGTCCAAGAAATTAGGCATCAAGACCATTGCCGAAGGTGTTGAAACTCAATATCAAAATGATGTTCTCACAAAGTCAGGATGCAACTATATTCAAGGATATTACTACTCCAAACCGATACCCGTCAAAGAGTTTGACAAACTTGTAACTAGGCATAATG
The DNA here is from genome assembly GCA_020442665.1 of Lysobacterales bacterium. GTDB lineage: Bacteria > Pseudomonadota > Gammaproteobacteria > Xanthomonadales > Marinicellaceae > NORP309. The sequence continues at coordinate 6,594 of JAGRJP010000111.1, read as the reverse complement.
AGCAGTTATAATTCAATTGTTACAAAATGTTAATTTTTTTTCAATATTGAGAAATGTCAATTAACCTTTCTTAAAAATTGTATAGTATAACAGTGAGTTAATAGGGTTTGCTCCTTATTAATTGGGAGTTTTACTTTGGGGGTTAATGATGAAAAAATTAAAGGATAATAACTCAACTGTTCGATTTGCTTTGATTGTGGCAGCAATCTTTTCGATATTGTTTCCGTATCTTTTATGCACACATACCAAAAAGGGGATACGTAAAGATTTATCAAATAGTTTACGGACAGTTTTAAACACAACAGAGCAGAACTTGCTGATGTGGATAAAGGCAGAAGAAGCAATTATCAAAAGCTGGTCACTGAATAATGAGTTAATCTCGCAGGAAGTTAATGAATTGCTAAATTCTTCTCAATTACACGATGATTTAGTTTCAAGCCCGGTGACTCTGAAACTTAGAAAACATTTTAAGCCGATTCTTGAAAGTGAAGGATATAAAGGTTTCTTTATTATTACACCTGAATACATCAATATTGGTTCCATGCGTGATGCGAATCTGGGTGATGAAAGCCTCATTGATAAATCACTTCTCGAACGTGCTTTTAGAGGAGAAACCTTCCTAACCCTTCCTCAAGAATCTGATGTTCCTTTGCTCAATTCAGCCGGGAAAATGGTGGAAAATTATCCAACTATGTTTTTAGTTTCACCATTTAAAGATAACATAGGAGATGTGATTGCGGTGATGACATTCAGAATTGACCCTAATCTTGAGTTTTCTAAACAATTATCGCTAGGAAAGATTGGGAACACGGGGGAAACCTATGCTTTTAATGAAAACGCACAACTACTGAGTAGCATACGCTTTGAGGATAAACTCAAAGAGGTTGGTATTGTAGATAAAGATAAAACGTCGATTCTTGAGTTAAAAATCCATAATCCGGGAGTTAACTTAGTGGAAGATAATAACACTTTAAACGCTAATAATTACAATGATAAACCTTTAACGTATATGGCGCAAAGTGCCACCAAAGGAGAGTCAGGAATCAATCTTATGGGTTACTTAGATTATCGTGGAGTTAATGTGATTGGAGCTTGGAAATGGAACTCAGAGTATAACTTTGGTTTAGCTACAGAAATCGAATTCAAAGAGGCATACTCTACCTTGTTGAGTCTGCGATATGCAATGATATTAACCGGACTGATTGGATTGTCAGTTATCGTTGCGGCTTATTTTTACATTCGTCACAGCAAAGACAATGAAAGATTGTCATTGGAAGATGGACTGACTGGAATTGCTAATCGCCGAATGCTTGATTTGACACTTAAAAACGAGTTCAATCATTCGATGAGGTATAAAAAGCCGTTGTCAATTTTGATGATTGATGTTGATTTTTTCAAATCCTACAATGATGTATTTGGTCATTTAGCAGGAGATGATGCGCTTCGAAAAATTGCGATGATTATAAAGAACTGTGTTTTGAGAAAAAGTGACCTGGTTGCTCGATATGGCGGTGAGGAATTCTGTGTAGTATTGCTTGATACTATATCGGAAAATGCCTACAACATTGCCGAAAAGATTAGAGAAAAAGTTTATACTGAAAAAATTCATAGGAATCCGATCGAAGGATTTGAATGGATTACCGTTAGTATCGGCGTCAAAACGCTTATTGTTGATGAGAATACAGATATTTCAACAGAAATAGCACAAGCAGATACGGCATTGTATCAAGCTAAAAATACTGGGAGAAACCGCACTCAGATTTTTAAAGATTAAACTGAAGTAGAGAAATATTGATTGTAAATAAATGGTTTTTTGCCACCATCTGAATGTTTGTCGAGCCATTGTTGGTGCAATTTTTCATCCTCTTCGGATGCTAATGTTACTTTTAGTGGCGGTAAGTTGTTTAAATCAATACTCAATCCTTTGATGGTATCTGAGTGGCTTGTCGTGCCACCCAAGTTCAGCTTGGTTTGGCCACCTGTCATTATCAGATAAACATCAGCCAGAATTTCAGAGTCAAGCAATGCTCCATGCAATGTACGGTGTTCATTACTCACACCATAGCGCTTACATAAAGCATCCAGAGAATTTCTCGCCCCCGGATGTTTGTTTCTGGCATATTCAAGAGAATCTGTAATCGTGCAAATATCCTGAATTTTCAGATTTTTTCCGCATAATGCAAATTCGTGATTGATGAAGTTCACGTCAAACCCAGCATTGTGAATTACGAGTTCTGCACCTTTTACGAACTCAATAAATTCATCAACAATATGTTCAAATAATGGCTTGTCACTAAGAAACTCGGTTGTAATTCCATGAACCTCCAAAGCTCCCGGTTCACTTTCTCGCAGAGGATTGATGTATCGCTGGTAGTTATTTCCCGTGAGCTCACGATTGATGACTTCGACCGCACCAATTTCAATAATGCGGTTTCCATCGGAAATGTTAATGCCGGTTGTTTCGGTATCCAGCATAATCAGTCTGTTTCCGTTCATTCTTGTGCCTCTAGGCTTTTGATTTTTTCTGCTTCCAAGCGAGCCAGTTGATCCACTCTTTCATTCTCATCATGTCCGCTGTGACCTTTGACCCAATGCCAGTTTATTTGATGTTTCTGTGCCAATTCATCCAATTGCATCCACAGTTCTTGATTCAGAACTGGTTTTTTATCAGACTTTTTCCAGTTACGCGCTTTCCAACCCTCAAGCCATTGAGTGAAGCCATCAATCACATACTTTGAGTCGGTATAAAGCTCAATATCGCAAGCTCTGCTTAATGCTTGCAACCCTTTGATGACTGCTGTCATTTCCATTTGATTATTCGTCGTATCAGTCTGACCACCGCTAAACATTTTCTCGGTTTTATTATATCTTAGCAAACATGCCCAACCTCCGGGACCCGGATTTTGTAAACAAGAACCGTCTGTAAACATTTGAATTTTTGCCTTGGTCATTTATAAAAAGAGAATAAAATGGCATTATACTGACATCAGTGTTCCAAACCTATAATTTCGTGATAAATTTTTCATGTCACCAAAAATATGAAACTGACGTATTAATCTAAACAAACGGAGAATTTAGTTATGAAAAAGTCATTCTTATCAATATTTGTAATTATTGCTATTTTAGGATGTTCAAAAGATTCTCAAGGTGAAAATAAACCTTCCGTAAGTGTTCCGGATGGTGTCACTTTTGAACTTAATGTTAGCAATGGCATGAGGTTTAATCATGAAAGTCCAAAAGCAAAAGTGCATTCTGCTACTAACAAAATTGTCAGTTTCAAGGCGACCGACTGGTATTTTAGAATTCATGGCTTGGGTCTGGAGGAAGAAGGTGTTTCTGAGACTGAAAGACTTGGAAAAAACAATACCATTCTATCTATGAAAGCTGAGATTAACGGAAAAAAAGTAAAAGTGGGTTGTGATCCTGCCAAGAATCCTAAAGGTTTTTTCAAGCGAACTGAGCTCACAAATGACACTATTTCCGGTGAGTTTGAAGTTGAATTTGTCAGTTGTGATGATTATATGACCGGAAAACCGGTAGATTATCCGAAAGAACCATTTACAGTCACAGGTCGCTTTAATAATTTCCCTCTAAAGAAATAATTAAATATCTTTTTGGATGAAAAGTTTGCTCATCTATCGTAAGATTGTCCGCTGTAAATTTATTTAAACATATAGGGGACAACTATGGGTTTACTCAAAGGTAAAAAAGCCTTAATCGTTGGCGTTGCCAGTGACCGTTCAATTGCTTGGTCGATTGCTGAGGCCTTTCACAGAGAAGGTGCAGAACTGGCTTTCACATATCTGGATGACAAATTAAAAAAACGTGTTGATAAAATTGCAGCACAAACCGGTTCGGAAATTGTACTTCCGTGTAATGTTGCCAGCGATGATGAAATCAATAATGTTTTTAGCGAACTGGAAAAGCATTGGGATGGATTGGATATTCTTGTTCACTCCGTTGGTTTTGCTCCGCGTGAATTATTGCAAGGAGATTATCTGCAAAATTTAACTCGTGAAGGTTATCACGTAGCGATGGACATCAGTTCGTACTCTTTTGCTGCACTTGCTAAAGCCGGTAGAAATATGATGAAAGGTCGTGAAGGCTCATTACTCACATTGAGTTATTTGGGTGCGGTCAAAGCGATGAATAATTACAATGTTATGGGCGTTGCCAAAGCAGCTTTGGAAGCCAATGTGCGTTATATGGCTCACTCTTTAGGAGCTGAAGGAACGCGTGTCAACGGCATCTCAGCCGGACCAATTAAAACTCTGGCAGCTTCAGGTATCGGCAATTTCAAGAAAATGCTGGATCATGTTGCAGAAAAATCACCTCTGAAACGCACCGTTACACAAGAAGATGTTGCCAATGCCGC
>JAGRJP010000111.1:0-2116 GCA_020442665.1 Lysobacterales bacterium | reverse complement strand
ATGAATCGTTAAATGATTTTGTCTTATAAAAAAGCAGATCTTTGTGAGTTTAAATCCTAATATGCAGAATAAAATCAAAACTTGAATACATAAACGTGCACTACAAATCCCGAACTTGGAATTGCTCATTAGAAAACGAAACTCAAATTATAGTTTCTTTTGACGGGATGCTGGTAAAATGGGTGAGGGATATTATCGAGAATCCAAATAATCATTTTAAATCTGAAGATGATCGGCGATGGGGCGTTTATAATGACTGGCATCAAACTTTGGCAAAGTTTCTGGAAAAGCCAAAACTGGATGTTTTACCCGATGAAATGTATCAGGAAATTTGTACACATATTCGAAATAATTTTGATGAGCTGGATTTTAAAGAATCCAATCGTCAGTATCTCGAATTGAACCCTTCCTATTGGGTTCCGGTTAATGAAATTATTCACACAGAAATTATCGATGGCGTAAAAAAAGAATATTATTTAATAGATGATTCTATTCTGGTGATGATTTGGGATCACAGTGATGTTTATGATAAAGACATTCGTAAAGAAAAGATTTTGTTTTCAGAAATTCTCGACAACCCTGAGGAATATCCTGCAAAAGTTGTCGAGATTATTCAAAGTTTATAGTTTTCGGATCTATTGAATCACTTCATAAACCGGGACATATTCACTTCCCGGGAGTTTCATGCGTTTTTGTTCAACGAAAGATTTGAGTAATTTATCCAGTTTTTTCATCAGTTCAGGATTACCTTTGATTTGATAAACACCATGTTTGGCAATTTGCTTGCGTCCAAACTCTTTAACATTGCCTGAAACAATTCCTGAAAAAGCACGGCGCAAATCAGCAGCCAGTTCGTTGACCGGTTGGTTTTGATCCAGATTCAGGTTTGCCATGTTTTTATGAGTCGGAACAAAAGGCGATTGATAGTTTTTATCAATGTGTAATTCCCAGTCAAAGTAGTAACTGATTTGTTCATTGGAACGAAATTTTTTAACCTTTTTCAAACCTTCAGTCATTTTGATAGCAACCTGTTCAGGATCATCAATAATGATTTCATACAGTTGAGCAATTTCATCACCCAAGGCAAAACGAACAAATTCATCAATTTGCTTGAAATATTCAGCTGACTCTTTCGGACCTGTCATGATAAAAGGGAAAGGGGCTTCTCTGTTCTCCGGATGTGAAAGAATTCCGACCAAATAGAGAATCTCTTCAGCTGTTCCGACGCCGCCGGGGAAAACAATAATTCCGTGACCTAAACGAACGAAGGCTTCCAGTCTTTTTTCGATATCCGGCATAATGACCAGCTTGTTGACTATCGGATTCGGTGCTTCTGCAGCGATAATTCCGGGTTCTGTAATACCGATATAGCGACCATCGACAATTCTTTGTTTGGCATGACCAACTGAGGCTCCTTTCATCGGACCCTTCATCGCTCCGGTTCCACATCCGGTACAAATATCCGCACCACGCAAGCCAAGTTGGTAGCCGACATTTTTAGTGTATTGGTATTCGTGTTTTTCTATCGAATGTCCGCCCCAGCACACCACCAGATTGGGTTCTTTGCCGTATTGATGAACTTCGGCGCGGCGCAACATTTCAAACACCATATTTGTTAATCCTGATGAAGTCTTCTCATTGAAATTATCTAAATTGCGCTCGGTGCTTTGGAATACGATGTCTCTGAGAACAGAGAATATGGAGTCCCTTATTCCTGAAATCATTTTGCCATCGACAAATGCCTGCGCTGGTGCATTGATAAATTCCAAATGGATACCACGTTCTCGAGGTAAAAGTTTCACGTCAAAATCAGGGTATCTGGATAAAACCAAAACGGCATCATCATCTTTTGCATCGCAGTTTAGAACTGCCAGACAGCATTTTCTGAAAAGGTCATGAATGGAGCTTTTGCCAACTGCCATCATGCGTGTCACTTCATCTCTGGAAAGTAAGGTCATGTTTCCTCGTGCAGCGATAATGCATCTATCGATGGTTTTTTCTTGTGATTGATTATTAGAATTGTTTTTATTATTGTTTGCCATTATTTCTCCTTTATATAGATGGTTTGCGGAATTCAGCACTTTAATGTTAGATTCTTTGTTCCGCAATCAGTCAT
>JAGRJP010000110.1 GCA_020442665.1 Lysobacterales bacterium | reverse complement strand
AATGAAAATCAGCAAAGTGATCTGCTAATTTATCAAACATTTTAACCGCTAAATATAGCAACAAAAAAGTCACCAAATATAGAATCGAAAGTTTCAACCAAGGCAAACTTTCATGAGTAATAACCGCACGATGAATAAATGTGATTGGCGTGTATAAAGGGTTAAATTGAATAATTTGTTTAAATCTGTCAGGTAAAATCGACTCAGAATATATAATCGGAGTCAAAAAGAACCACAAAGTAATAATTGTAGTAATAAACTGCTGAGTATCCTTAATAAAAACATTGAATGCAGAAAACATTAAACCCAAAGCGATTGCTAACAAATACATTTGTGCAATTGGCAATATCAGCAATGGGATTGAGACATAATCAAAGTTTTCGTTGAAAATTGCCAAACTCACTAAAACCACCAGATAACCGATCATATTCAGGCAAAAAACCGCCGAAATTGAAGCAATCACCGGAATTTTGAGGTTTATTTTTATCTTACCAATCAAGTCAGACTTGTCTGACACCGCAGTGATTGAACGAATCAATGACTCAGAAAATGCCATCCACGGCCAAAAACCAACCGCCAGATAAACGATAAATCCGACTTCTTGTTGGTCTTTTGAGAATCTTGCCTGAAATATCTTATCGAATACAAACCAATATATCAGCAAAGTAATAATCGGCTGAATAAACACCCAAGCTATTCCGGTTAAATTGCCTAAATATTTATCTCTGATTTCTCTTTTAAAAAAGTAGTAAAACAATTTGAAAAAATCACGCACTGGAAAAAATTGAATCGACATTTTAGTCCATACCCGTTTTTAGTCCAAGCAATCAGTTAAAAATGTAAATTAAAAGAGATTTTCAATCACATGATGTACAATGCTATTTTTGCTATAAAAATTAAGCATGACTAACAATCTCAACATCATTATTCTGGCAGCCGGAAAAGGAACCCGAATGAAGTCAGAAAAATTAAAAGTTCTTCATCCTTTAGCAGGAAAAGCCATTATTGATCATGTTTTGGACACCGCAAAATTATTAAATCCAAACAAAATCATTATGGTTTACGGACACCAGGGTGAACAATTAAAAAAATATTTAGAGCATGAAAATGTTGTTTGGGTTGAACAAAACAACCCTCAAGGAACGGGACATGCCGTACAGTTAGCAGCACCTTTTGTCGATAAAAACTCTTCGGTTTTAATTTTAGTCGGTGATGCTCCATTGATTGAATTCGATGATTTACAAAAGCTCACACAATACAAACAAGCGGTTCTCACTGCTGAGATGCAAAATCCTTTTGGTTATGGGCGAATTATTAAAAATTCAGAGAATCAAATTGAAGCTATTGTTGAGGAAAAAGATGCTAGTCAGCAACAGAAACAGATATCCGAAATCAACTCGGGGATTATTCTGGCTGAATCAGAGAACTTACAAAGTTGGATACAACAAATTGACAATAACAATGCTCAAGGTGAATATTATCTCACCGACGTTATTGGGCTTGGTTTTAAAAACAACCAACCCTTTTCTGCGGTAACCGTGCGCGACAACCGAAGCATTAAAGGCATCAATGACCGTGTGCAACTGTCTGAATGTGAAACTATTTTACAAACAAAATATCGCAAACATCTGATGCTTTCCGGTGTGTCTATGCCGCATCCAAAAACTGTTGAGATTCGAGGTCAGCTCACTTGCGGACAAGATATTGAAATTGATACCGGAGTGATTCTTGAAGGAAATAATGAAATCGCTGACAACGTCAGCATCGGTGCTTATTCGATTATCAAAAACTGTAAACTCGGTAAAAACACTCGAATTGCCCCGCATTCCATGCTGGAAAACGTCATCACCAAAGGAGATTGTGATATTGGTCCGTTTGCCCGTTTGCGTCCCGGAACAGTGATTGGAGAAAAAGCTAAAGTCGGGAATTTTGTGGAAACAAAGAAAACAACCATAGGTTATAATTCTAAAGCCAGTCATCTGACTTATCTGGGCGATAGTGAAATTGGTGATAATGTTAATATTGGAGCCGGAACAATTACCTGCAATTATGACGGTGTCAACAAATTTAAAACGATTATTGAAGACGATGTTTTTATCGGCTCTGACACTCAGTTGGTAGCACCTGTGACTGTCGGAAAAGGGGCTACAATCGGAGCAGGTACAACTCTGACAAAAAATGCGGAAAGTGGTAAACTGACTCTTTCAAGAGCCAGACAAAAGACCATAGACGGCTGGCAAAAACCCAAGAAGCAATAATCAAATCAATTGTCCATAAAAAAACTCCCGAAAATATTTCGTATACTTTCGGGAGTTTGATTCCTGTCTTAAGAAACCAGTGAATTAATGCTTCGTACCGCAACCATCACTGTTGCATAATCCGAAACTTTTTCACTGCGCATTTGTTGCATCATTTTACGAACATGCAGAACTTGTTGTTTGTTATCATTAATCCAGTCATCAACGACTTGTTTTGATTTGGAAGTGCCATATTTTTCAATGATTGACTGTGTCAAAACATTATGATGTTCAAACAACTCATCGCGTAAAACCCCACGTGCATGAACATGCCACGAACTGCTTACTTCAAGCTTCTCAACCATTTGCTGTAACCAAATTAGATTCAATTTATCACCTAAAGAGAAGAATATTTCAGCAGCTTTTTTAACCTGAGTCGAAGTATTATTGGCAATTTCTACCACATCAAGCGCCGCAACATAATATTTAACTTTGGCCAAAGATTCCGATAAGGATTGAGGATAATTCGCACGCTCCCATTGTGATTCGGCTCTTTTCAGCTCCGTTAAATCTTTAGCTGGCAGATGCTTATCAATTCCATCAATAAATTTCTTAACATCTTTTTGTAGTTGTCCAAGTACTTCTGAAATATTGAAATTTTGCCCAAACTTATTCAGAACCCAACGCACAATTTGCCTCAAGTTACTCCATAAATGGACAAAGCCTTCCAGCTGTTTTTTATAATTGACTGTTAAGTCAAGACTCTCAATCTGGCTCCAGATACTTTCCACATTGAACAACTCAACAGCGATCACATAGGCTTTAGCAATTGCACCAATTTCTGCACCCGTATCTTCATGAATTCGTTGGACAAATGTCGCACCCATGCGGTCGATAATTTTACTGGTAAGAATCGTTCCAACAATTTCACGATGCAAACGATGTCCGAGCAAATACTTCTCATCGGTTTTGTGTAGTTTTGCAGGGAAATATTCAATCAAAACAGATGAAAACCAAGGGTCATCAATCGCATTAGATTTGAGTAAGTCTTCAAACAACGCCAGTTTAGAATAACTCAGAAGCACTGATAATTCAGGTCGAGTCAGACCTTTTCCTTCGGCTTGTCTTTGCTTAAGTTGTTTTCCTGATGGTAAAAATTCAATTTCACGATCCAGCAAGCCTCGTTTTTCCAATACTTTCATCAGATGCGCTTTTGCACCTAATCTTTCGACACTTTGATGTTCCATCATACTCAATGTCTGAGTTTGTGAATAGTTGTTCCTCAAAACCAATTGCGAAACACTGTCCGTCATTGACTCCAATAATTTCACACGTCCTTTGGCGTCAATTTTTCCATCTTCAAGAAGCGACTGAATCAAAATTTTAATGTTGACTTCATGGTCTGAGCAATCTACACCGGCAGAGTTATCAATAAAGTCGGTATTGATTTTTCCGCCACGCTCAGCGAATTCAATACGACCAAGTTGGGTAAAACCCAGATTACCGCCCTCACCCACAACCTTACATCTCAAATCTTTTCCGTCAATTCTTAAAGCATTGTTGGAGCTATCACCAACATCTGAATGGGATTCTTCACTAGATTTCACATAAGTTCCGATTCCACCATTCCAAAGCAAGTCAACAGGTGCTTTCAACAGTGTTTTAATCAGCTCTTGCGGTGACATCTCGTCAACACTCAAACCAAGCCACTTTTTAACTTCAGGCGTCAAATGAATTGATTTATCAAAACGCGAATAAACCCCACCGCCTTTAGAAATCAAGGATTTATCATAATCATCCCAGGTCGAACGTGGTAAATTAAACATCCGATTTCTTTCAACCCAAGATGTCGCTGCATCCGGATTGGGATCAAGGAAAATATGCATGTGGTTGAATGCTGCTTTCAGACAAATATGCTTCGATAACAACATTCCGTTACCGAAAACATCTCCCATCAAATCACCAATTCCCACAACACTGAAGTCTTCACTCTGACAGTCCATGTTCAATTCTCTGAAATGACGTTTAACTGATTCCCAGGCGCCTTTTGCAGTAATACCCATGGCTTTGTGGTCATAACCTACAGAACCACCGGAAGCAAAAGCATCACCAAGCCAGAAACCATAATCAGCCGAAATTCCATTGGCGATATCAGAGAATGTTGCTGTTCCTTTGTCAGCAGCCACAACCAAATAAGGATCATCATGATCATATCTGATAACATTTTCTGGATTAACTACTTTTCCGGAAACAATATTATCTGTTATATCCAACATACTGCGGATAAAGTTTTTATAACACTCAATTCCTTCAGCCAGAACTTCTTCACGTCCGCCTTTAGGCATTTGTTTCACAACAAACCCACCTTTTGAACCAACCGGTACAATGATAGAGTTCTTAACATTTTGCGCTTTCATCAAACCCAGAACCTCAGTTCTGAAATCTTCATAACGATCAGACCATCTCAATCCACCACGAGCAACCTCACCTTTACGCAAGTGAATGGCTTCAAATCTTGGAGAATAAGCAAAAATCTCTCTGAAAGGAACCGGTTTCGGCATTTGTGGAACTTTGGATGAGTTTAATTTGAAACTCACATATGATTTGTGATTGCCATTCGCATCATGCTGATAGAAGTTAGTTCTCAAAATTGCCAGAATCACTTCGCAGAAAGAGCGGATAATTGTATCTTCGTCTTGTGAACTCACTGTATCCAAAAGGGCTCGCACTACGGTAATGACTTTCTTTTCCTGTCTTTTACGATTGAATGAAGCACTGGTAAAATACTGGGAAACTGCATTCTCCTGAAACTCATTGAGTTTAACACCCAGGTGATTAAGTTGATTATCAAATTTCTCTTTGAAGTCAGCTAGATATTTTTTATGCTCTTTGGTTGATATATCTTCAAAAGAAACATCAAAACGCACTGTGAACAGTTCGAGCAACCAACGGGATATATGCGCCTGCGAAATCAGGGCTTTCTGAATATAAGATTGCGAAAATGATAAGTTGGTTTGTTTAAGATATTTACTGATGGCTCTCAAAACAACAATTTGTCTGGAGGTCAAACCACCTAAAATTAAAAGTTTATTGAATGAATCATTTTCAACCACGCCATTAACAATTTCCTTGAATGCTTGTTTAAAGCGTTCTTTAACCAGTTTTAATTCCAGTTCCGCACCATGAGATAAAGCTAAATCGAAATCCTGAATCCAGAAACAGTTACCATTTGCCAGTTTGACTTTATAAGGTCTTTCTCTCACAACATGCAAGCCAAAATTCTCTAAAATTGGCAAAACATCACTAAGAGGAATGGTATTCTGACAACGGAATATTTTAAACCTGAAAAGCTTGCTGCTAACATCTTTAGGTCGGTAAAGACTCAGTTCCAAACCGGCATTGTCTAATAGTTTCGATGCATATTCGACATCATAAGCCGCCATTTTTGGCGAAACATCATCCATGTATGCCATTGGAAAACAACCGGCATATTTTTGCGCCAGAAAATAACCTCTTTCACCACCATGTTTTTTCAGTAAAATTTCCTGCAATCGTTCTTGCCATGATTTGAGTTCGGCGGAAATTTTTCTCTCTAACTCACTGGCACTAATATCAAAATTGTGATTAGTATAAACAGTGACATAGAGTCTTGTCAGATTGGATTCTTCAATTTTGACTTGGAATTCAATATTAGAACCAGAAACCTCTTCAACAAGAATAGCCTGAATCATTTGGCGAACTTCAGTATTGAACTTATCTCTGGGAATATGAACCAAAAAGGCATAATAGCGTTTAAATTTATCCTGTCTGAAAGTCACATTCGCCGTTTGTCTTTCCAGAATTGTAAGGATTGAATAGATGGTAGCATACAATTCGTCACTACTTGATTGCATGATTTCATCACGCGG
>JAGRJP010000109.1:5767-37890 GCA_020442665.1 Lysobacterales bacterium | reverse complement strand
TTAACTATTTGTCAGCTCATCAATCTGGATTTGAACCAGTGTTTGGAAGCTGTGAAAACATTTCAGCCCTTAGCACATCGTTTGCAATATCTCGGTAAAATCGGCAAACATCATGCTATTAATGACAGCATTTCAACCACACCGATTGCAACGATGGCAGCCTTAGGAACAGTTGATCGAAACCGAACAATATTGTTGGTCGGAGGTTTTGATCGTGGCAATGATTGGACAGAATTTGCCGAGTCCCTCAATGAAAGCCCACCCAAATTATTGTTAATTTCGGGAGCGAATGGTAAAGCGATATATAACCACTTGCAAAGTATCGACGCGAAATTTAGCTTCACGTATTGTAAAACGCTGGCTCAAGCCATTAAAATGGCTAATGAAAAATCAAATGATGATGATATTATTTTATTATCTCCAGGGGCTCCCAGTTTTGATCAATTCAAGTCTTATATTGAACGTGGAGATTTTTTTCAGCAAGAATTAAAGAAGTATGAAATTTAGCTTAGCAATTATATTTACTGTTTTATTTTCATTGGCATCTAATGCGCAAGAGAATAAAGAGTTTGTTGTACCTGAAGATTTGTTGAAACAAGTCGAAAGCGGAAATGATGAAATTGCTTATTTTGTGGCTTTGCAATTTTTGGAAGGTAATGACTCTTTTGCCCCGAATTATGATAAGGGAGTGGAGTGGCTAAAAAAAGCGGCTGAGTTGGGAAACCCTCATGCAATGTACGATTTGTCAGAAGAGTTAATTTATCAGGAAAAAGAAACGGAAGCTCTTGATTGGTTGCTTAAATCATCTGAAAAAGGACATGCCGCATCATTTGAATCATTAGGAATGCTCCATTACAACGGTCAGGCGGGTTTGGAAAAAGATTGCAATAAAGCATACAGTTTTTTTGAGCAAGCTCAACTACGAAATCACGAGCTGGCATTTAATAATCATGCCTGGTTTTTGGCGACATCTCCTGATAAAAATTGCCGTAACCCTGAAAAAGCCTTGAAAATCATTTATGAATTGATGGCAATTTATGCCGGTGAAATGATTCCTTGGTTCGTATTGGATACGAAAGCAGCTGTGCTTGCGGCGGTTTCTGATTTTACTCAAGCGATTGAATTACAAGAATTAATTGTTAAAGAAGCCTCAGGTGATGGTGATTCCATGAACTCTTATAAGGAACGTCTTGAGAGCTATAAACAAAGAAAACCGTGGATTTCAAAGAATTAAACTCCATATATATTGTTTGTGATTTGATAATAGGAAAATGGCACTAAAGATAACTGAGGAATGTATCAATTGTGATGTTTGTGAACCGGTTTGTCCGAATGAAGCAATTTACAAACAATCCAAGTCATTCTCGCGTAGGCGGGAATCTATATTAGGAATTTTGAATCTTTATGAGATACCTGCCTGCTCAGGTATGACAGGGAGGTTAGAATGGCGTTAAAAATCACTGACGAGTGCATCAATTGTGACGTATGTGAGCCGGTATGCCCCAATGAAGCAATTTACATGGGCGTGGAAATATTCGAAATCGACCCCGAATTGTGTACCGAGTGTGTGGGTCACTTTGACGAACCACAATGTGTTGAAATTTGTCCGGTTGAGTGCATCCCCAAAGATGAAAATCACCCGGAAACTCCGGAACAATTACTGGAAAAATACAAAAGACTAATGGCTGAAGAACTATGAAAAAGATACTGACTTTATTACTCGTTACACTCCAATTGGAAGCAAAACTGCCAAACAATCCGGCAATTGCTTCGGCTCACCCTTTGGCAACAGAGGCTGGATATGAGATTATCAAACAGGGTGGAAATGCTTTTGATGCAGCAGTTGCTGTTAGCGCGGTATTATCTGTTGTTGAGCCTGAAAGCTCTGGAATTGGCGGTGGTGGATTTTGGTTGTTACATACTTCAGTAAATGACAAAAATATATTTGTAGATGGTCGTGAAGAAGCTCCTAAAGCGGCGCATCGTGATATGTATCTGGATAAAGATGGCAATGTCGATCGAGATTTAGCAGTTAATGGTCCATTGGCAGCCGGAATCCCTGGAAATGTTGCTGCGATGGCGTATGTTAATGAAAAGTATGGAAAATTAACACTAGCTCAGAATCTGGCTCCGGCTATCCGAATTGCTCAACAAGGCTTTCCTGCCTATGAAAAATTTATCCGTGGACTGAAAGAAGAAGAGGAATTCATCAGACGCTATCCGTCAACAATGAAAGCCTATTTCATCAATGGAGAAAGGATTCCTGAATTGGACGAAATTATCAAACAGCCCGATATGGCGACGACCTTACAGGCGATTGCTAAAGATGGAAAAGCCGGATTTTATGAAGGTGAAGTTGCTGAAAAGTTTATTCGGGCAGTAACCAAAGCCGGTGGCAATTGGACTCATGAAGATTTAAAAAACTACAAAATTGTTCTCAGAGAGCCGATTTATACAACCTATCGAGACAAAAAATTAGTCACAGCTCCGCCACCATCTTCCGGCGGAATAGCGTTGGCAACGATGCTGAATATTTTATCCGGTTGGGATTTAACAGGGATGAAGAGGGATGAACGAATTCATTTAATTGTCGAGTCCATGCGCAGAGCTTATCGTGACCGAAGCGTTCATTTGGGTGACCCTGATTTTTATGATGTTCCGGTGGAAATGCTGGTCAACCCTTATTATGCTGATGGGCTGAGAGCAACAATTCGCGAGGACAAAGCGTTGCCTAGCGATTATCTTCCGGGATTGGCAGAATTGCGAGAAGGCAATGATACCACTCATTTTTCAATTATTGATGCCGAAGGCAATCTGGTAGCTGTGACTCAAACAGTCAATACCGTTTTTGCTTCCAAGTTTGTTGCTGATGGAACCGGTGTTTTGCTCAACAATGAGATGGATGATTTTTCTGCTAAACCCGGTGAACCGAATGCTTATGGTTTGATTGGTGGCGAAGCTAATTCTATTCAACCCGGAAAAAGACCGTTATCCAGTATGACACCGACTTTTGTTATTGGTGAGGATGATGTGGCTGTCTTAGGAACTCCCGGTGGCAGCCGAATTATAACGATGGTATTGCTTGGTCTTTTGGATTATTTCGATGGGAATGGAGTGAGTTCATGGACTGCACTTCCCAGATACCATCATCAATATGTTCCTGATATTTTGTTTTATGAGCCCGGCGCGATTGATGCTGAAACACTTCCCGGTTTAAAAGCTCGTGGACATCAATTGAAAGAATTGGATCACACTTGGGGAAATATGAACGCGGCTCATTGGAATAAGAAAACAGGTCAAACCGAAGCAGCAACCGATCCTCGAGGAGAGGCTGCTGTTCGATGAAACTGATTTCGTTACAAGGAAACTCCCAAATGCTGGATGCCGGAGCTATGTTCGGCAATGCGCCGAAAGCATTATGGTCTCGTTGGGTTGAGACAGATGAGTTAAATCGAATGAGTATTGCCTGTCGTTGTCTGTTGGCAACAGATTTTAATGGCAAGAATATTTTGTTTGAAACAGGTATAGGAGCATTTTTCGAACCCAAATTAAAGCAAAGATTTGGTGTTAATGAGCCTAACCACGTCTTGCTGGATTCTTTAAAACAACATGGAATGACTCATCAAGATATTGATTTTGTGGTTTTAAGCCATCTTCATTTTGATCATGCCGGTGGATTATTGTCTGCCTATGAAGACGGTAAAGAACCGGAATTGTTATTTCCGAATGCCAAATATTTGGTTTCAGAAAAACATTGGCAAAGAGCTGTGAAACCGCATCCCAGAGATCGTGCATCATTTATTCCCAAATTAAATGCATTGCTCGAACAATCCGGACGATTGGTTTTTGTTAATGATTCCAGTTGTGATTTACTTCCGGGAGTGACTTTTGAGTTTACCGATGGTCACACGCCCGGCATGATGCATTCGACCATTGCTGATGTGGTCTTTTGTGCAGATTTAATACCGGGAAAGGCTTGGATTCATGTGCCGATTTCAATGGGTTATGACCGATTTCCTGAGTTATTGATTGATGAAAAGACCAATTTCTTAAACGAGCATAGCCAATTAAATCATCGTTTTTTCTTTACACATGATCCCGAAATATCTGTTGCAAAAACGGTTCTCAATGAGGGGCGTTTCAGTACGACCGATGAACAAAAAATTCTATTAGAGGAAAGATAACATGTTACATATCACAGGACTATATGCTTCAATTCTTGGTTTTTTGATTATATTCCTTGCATACAAAGTTGTAAATTTCCGTAAAACCAAGCGAGTCGGAATAGGTGATAATGGTGATAAACTTGGAATGCGAGCGATTCGTGTTCACGCCAATGCCACTGAATATATTCCGATACTAATTATTTTGATGGCAATTTATGAGTTGAATGGCGGTGCTGTGTTGGTATTACATATCATAGGAATTATCTCCGTTTTTGCCAGAATTTTGCATGCATTTGGACTTTCCGGTTCATCAGGGATTTCTTTTGGTCGATTTTATGGAACTGCAATAACCTGGGTTTCAATTGTTGGATTATCATGCCTCAATATTTATCAATTTCTTCTTAAAACAATTTAATTTATGAAAACTTCAAAATTTATGCCGTTGCTTTTGAGCACGCAATTTATCGCATGTGCACAAACTGTCAGCAATGAATCTGTAAAAGCAACCAATGCTCCTTTAAAGGTTGAATCTCCGGAATGGTGGTATCAACAAGGACAAAATCGTGTTAAACAATTATCACAGAAACAAAATTTTCCGATGAAAGCCAAGAATGTCATATTGTTTATTGGCGATGGCATGAATATCAGCACTATAACTGCGGCTCGGATTTTAGAAGGTCAAAGACGAGGCGAAAGCGGAGAAGAAAACCAACTGAGTTTTGAAAAATTTCCGCAAACTGCCTTATCAAAAACTTATAACACCAATCTGCAAACTCCTGATTCCGCAGGAACTATGTCAGCAATGATGACGGGAATTAAAACAAAAGGTGGTGTGATTTCTGTGAATGGTAACGTCAAAGTCGGAGATTGTGACTCAGGCAAAAATAACAGCCAGATTACTTTGCTTGAACAAGCTGAAAAACTTGGAATGAGTACAGGAGTGATTTCTACAGCACGATTAACACATGCGACACCGGCAGCAACTTACGCACATACAGTGAGTCGTGGTTGGGAGTCGGATAGTGAAATTCCACAACAAGAAAGAGATAAAGGATGTCACGATATTGCCAGTCAATTGATTGATTTTAATTATGGCGATGGAATCGAAGTCGCAATGGGAGGAGGACGCCAGCATTTTATTCCTAATGAAATGAATGACCCCGAATATGCAAATAAAAAAGGAGCGAGACTAGATCAAAGGAACTTGATGGAGGAGTGGAAAGATAAACATTCCGATTCGCAAGTGGTCTGGAACAGCGAACAATTTAATGCTCTTGATACAAAAAAAACGAAACATTTGCTTGGTTTGTTTGAACCATCGCACATGCAATATGAGCATGATAATCCAAAAGATCAATCCGGTGAGCCTAGTTTGTCGGAAATGACAAAGACATCGCTGGATATTTTGAAAAATACAGAGAAGCCTTTTTTCCTGATGGTTGAAGCCGGCCGAATTGATCACGCCCATCACGCCGGTAATGCTTATCGGGCTTTAGTTGATACCATTGAACTCAGCAATGCGGTTCAGACTGCCGTTGAAAATGTCGATTTGAACGAAACTCTGGTTATTGTTACCTCCGATCACTCTCATACTTTCAATATTTCAGGTTATCCTCAAAGAGGGAATCCGATCTTGGGTTTGGTCAAAACTCCTGATAAACAAGGAAATGTAATCGGTCAACTCGCAAAAGATGATCAAGGAAAACCCTATACAACATTATCCTATGCTAATGGTCCGGGATATGTGAATGGTGATAGCCGACCGGATTTGTCTCATGTTGATGTTACTACTCCGGACTATAAACAAGCAGCGATGATTCCTTTGTATTCAGAAACTCACAGTGGCGAAGATGTAGCAATATTTGCAACAGGGGCCGGAAGTCAGTTAGTCCATGGAACCATAGAACAAAATGTGATTTACCATATCATGCGACATGCATTAGATCTTTAATAGATTTTATGCCCAATTAAGATTATGACAAATGTTACTTCGAGTTAACAATTGTTGACAGAAAGCACTGATGGGTTACATTGACTTATATTAGCAACTGCTTTAATATGAGCCTATCCTTGGTTGGGAAAGGGGATATAAAAGAGAGGTGGCTAAGAATGAAGAAAGACAGAATTCTATCAACGGCGGGAGTTTGTCCGAGTAATGCAACAAAACTGAGAAGTTATTGCAATTTAATACGAGGAAGTCTGACAGACAATTGGTTGTTCGCCGATGAGTTTGTAGATTGTCACGTCTGTTTTATTCTTGATGAGTATTTGGAAACTATTGCTGAAAGTAATAAAAGCCAGGCTCAAGTGGTGGTTGTTGTAAAAAAGACACCGCATATAACTGTTGATGAACATAAGTATAAATATCAAATTACCCCTCCCCTTAATACAACAACAATTCGGGGAGTATTAAACAGAATCTCTCGTGAAGTCCATTTCACTCCTGTTGGTAATGATGAAGTTCAGGAATCGAACCTACTAGAGAAAAAGTCAGTGGCTAATCGCTTTAAATCAGCATTTGAGAGTATTAGAAGTAATTTCCTTGGTCGAAAAGGCCGTGAAATGGTTCAAATAGAACAGGATCGAAAGAAAAAATTTATCAGCCGCATTACACAGAAAATTCAACTTGAGCAAATAAAATTAAAAAAAGTGGTATTTTTAGGTAGTCCTGGTTCAGGTAAGACAACTGCTTTGCAAACTGTATCTGATGGTAAAGCTCTGGGATCGGAAGTGGCAGCCACAGATATTGTTGCAAAAGATAAAGAAAAAACCACAGTTGGCATTGATTATTCAGAGGTACAGGTTAATGATGGTTTAAAGTTACAGCTTTTTGGAACACCCGGGCAGGTCAAATTTAATTTTCTGTGGGATGTGGTTGGCAAGTCAGCGGATGCATTTGTGATATTAATGGATTTATCTCGTCCGGAACCAATGATGTATCTTAAATTTTATCTCAGATTTCTACATACCGAGATTGGGAACTCCGAAAATGTATTTTGTGCACTCACTCATTGCGATTTGTTTCCGGTTGACTTAGCTTCATTTAAAGATTTAATTGAAAGTGAGTTTCCTAAATTGTCAGGAATCTACAGTATTGATCCTAGAAGCAAGGATGATGTGATGATATTATTGGAAGATGTTATTGATAATTTAAGTTCTGCAGATTTATCTCAAGATATTGAAAATAAACAAAATATTACTAATCCGAAAGCATTTAAGTTGATAAAGTCATAGTGCTACTATGATTTTAAGATAGTTATTTGAAGTTGGATATTTTTGTGACGAACTTCACAATAAGCCTATGTTTCACTTTGCAAAGCGTGACTAATCATATAACATGATTTATGTAACATATGTTGTTGCATTAAAAATAATTCTATTAAAATATTGAGGATAATAACATGAGTGCTGATTCAATTTGTAAGTCATTATTAGGAGAAGTTCCTAAAGCATTGGCTGCCGGTTTAGTTGATATGTAAACCGAAATGTTGTTGGCGGTTAAAACGACTGATTCACATCCACAAGAAATTATGGATATGCTGGTTGCAGCCACCAAAGAACTATTTGAAGGTGATATGTCAATGATGATTGATAAAACATTCAAGAAATCAAGAGGTGATTCCAATACTGATCCTTATTTTCAGGAAATAATTGTGAACTCAAAAAACCTGATTCATTTATTTATGCGGGTTCCCTCTATGCCACAGATTGTTGCTACAGTCGTGTGTAGAATAGATGCTAATTTGGGGTTAGTGGTAACTAAGGGGCGTACCATTCTTAAAAACGATAGTATCTAAATTATTAATATATGTTTGTAACCTGAGTGCGCTTGAATCATTTCACAGCGTACTCGGATTAAGGGAGTTTTATGTCAGAAAAAGATTTATTGGTTGAATTGAAGCGTGTATTGAATGACTATTTGGGTAACGTCAGCAGTACGGAATCTGTTTTTATTGCGACATTAGATGGACATTTATTACTGGATCGCTCCCGATTCGAGCATCCACTAGGCCAGGTTTCACCAATGGCAGGTTCAGTTTTGGGTATTTCTGAGACTTTAGCTTCGCAACTTTTAAAACAAACTCTGCAAGACAATATTGTAATCATGGATAAAAATATCCTTGGGCTTTTTAAAGTTCAGGATAAAGAAGACTCTCTGTTTTTTGGGGTTATATGTGATCGTTTGGTCAACCTCGGGAAAATGATTACATTTGCCAAAATAACGACTAAGGAAATCAATAAGGTTCTAGACGAACAAAACCTAATGTAAGTTATCATGCCCAAAATAATTTTCGGCACTCATCATTTTCATTGTAAAGATAATGAAAATTTGCTGGATGCTTTTTTCAGGAATAAGATTGATATTCCATTTTCCTGTAGGAATGGAACATGCCATGCCTGTGTTACTAAAGTTGTCTCAGGCAGCATTTGCGAACCTTCTCAATCTGGGCTATCCAAGCAGTTAAAAGAGTCAAATCATATTCTTCCATGTCGCTGTTATCCCGAAGGTGATATGGTTTTATCTCTGCCTTTGATTGAGGATATTTTCTCTCAAGCCAGAGTGACTTCAATTGAAGAGCTTTCGGAAACGATTTTTTCAGTATCATTTAAGCCGGATGCGGAAACCCTTGAATTTAAAACAGGTCAGTTTGTTAATATTCGAACAAAACTTGATAATAAAGTCCGTAGTTACTCAATTACCAATCATTTTCAAGGTAGCGAAAGTATTATTTCCATTCATGTAAAAAGAATTGATAATGGTGTTTTCAGTCAATGGGTCTTTGAAAATGCAGAAATTGGTGATGAATTACAAGTTCAATATCCTTTGGGTGCCAGTTATGACAGTAATGATAATTCAGTTGCGGGAAAATTATTAATTGCCAGTGGTTCCGGTTTAGGTGCTGCTTTTGCGATTGCAGAGGCATCCCTCATGGGTGAATATCACAAAGAAGTTCAATTGGTGCATGTTGTAAAAAGCGAAGAAGATTCCTACTACCTTGAAGAACTGAAAAACTTATCCAATCAATACCCAAATTTTCAATTTGAAATATTAACTGATAATGATTCATCAGAATGTGTGGACTCGATTTTTGGTAAATTTGAATTATTAGAAAATTGGGAGGTTTATTTATACGGAAATCCGA
Source organism: Lysobacterales bacterium (assembly GCA_020442665.1). Taxonomy (GTDB): domain Bacteria; phylum Pseudomonadota; class Gammaproteobacteria; order Xanthomonadales; family Marinicellaceae; genus NORP309. The sequence continues at coordinate 28,580 of JAGRJP010000109.1, read as the reverse complement.
AACTTGTTAAAGCCTCTATTCAAACAGCAAGAAATAAAGGAGTTCTGGAAGAAAAAATTATCAGTGATGCATTTGAATATGCGCAAACCCCGGAGTATTTCCAATCGGAAGAAGATTCCAATAAAATGGAGTTTGTTTAGGAAGAAAAACGTCAGTTCACTCCTGATCTTGAAATGTGGAAAGCATTGGATGAGGGTAAATTACTCAATCAAATTTTGAATGATTTTTATGACAAAGTATTAGCCGATGATTTACTATCTCCATTTTTCAAAGGAGTCACAAAAAGTCATATTGTTGGCAAGCAGTATGCTTTTTTGAATCAGGTTTTTACTGGAAAAGATTGTTATTTTGGCGACCGACCTCGCAATGCACATCATTGGATGATTATTTCGGACAAGTTGTTTAATTATCGAGAAAAGTTATTTGCTGATAGTTGTATTAAATTTGGATTTAAAGAGCCTTTTTTATCACAAATGCTGGAGCTGAATGAAAGTTATCGAGCCGCTATTGTGAAAACTAGAATGTGGCCCAGAATTGATAAAGGTGAAGTTAAACCGATTAAAGGTTATGAAGAAATGATACTGGACATAGGTGGTATTTGTGATGGTTGCCATAAAGAACTTTCACCTGGAGAAAAAGTTCATTATCATGATTTAACCGGTGAGATGTTTTGTAACGAATGCCGAGGTTAATAATTAAAAAAATAATTATTGGGGGATTGAAATTATGAAACCGGAATGTCCAAAAAATGGTCCGTACGGGGTGATGCTTCAAGAAAATAAAACTTATTTGTGGTGTGCTTGCGGACGCAGTAAAAACCCACCCTATTGCGATAATGAGTCACACAAGGGAACCGATTTTTTGCCTGTACCGATCCGTATGGACGAACTGAGTTACATCAATCTTTGTGGGTGCAAAAAAACAAAAAATCCGCCTTACTGTGATCAATCACATCTAAAAGATGAATAGTTTATCTTTCACAACATTTTTGCTAAAAATTTTGCTGTGTGAGTTTTGTATTTTTTAACAACCTCTTCCGGAGTTCCCTGAGCAACAATTTCGCCTCCGGCATCACCACCTTCCGGTCCTAAATCCACAATCCAGTCAGCGGTCTTAACCACATCAAGATTATGCTCAATAACAATAATGGTATTGCCTCGGTCACGCAATTCATGAAGAACTGCCAGTAATTGTTTGATATCAGCAAAATGCAATCCGGTTGTTGGTTCATCCAGAATATAAATGGTTTTACCGGTATCTCGTTTTGACAACTCTTTTGCCAATTTGATACGTTGAGCTTCACCTCCTGACAAGGTTGTTGCATTTTGACCTAAGGTGATATAACTCAATCCGACATTCATTAATGTATCGAGTTTGGTTTTAATAGTCGGAATGGCAGTAAAAAACTCCGCCGCATCTTCAACAGTCATTTCCAGAACATCATTAATATTTTTGCCTTTATAGTGAATGTCAAGGGTTTCACGATTGTAGCGTTTGCCTTTGCACACATCGCAGGTGACATAAACATCGGGCAGGAAGTGCATCTCGACTTTGATAAGTCCGTCACCCTGACAGGCTTCGCAGCGACCACCTTTGACGTTAAAACTGAATCGACCTGATTTATAACCGCGAGCCCTTGCTTCCTGAGTACCGGCAAATAATTCACGAATCGGTGTAAACAACTGAGTGTATGTAGCCGGATTTGAACGTGGTGTTCTGCCAATGGCTTTCTGATTGATTTCCACAACTTTATCGAAAAGGTCGATATTTTCAAAATTTTTATAAGGGGCAGGACGACTTTGATTACGGTTTAATTCTTTTGCCAAAACCCTGTAAAGTGTTCGATTGATAAGTGTTGATTTGCCGGAACCGGAAACTCCGGTAATGCAGGTGAATAAACCGGCCGGGAGATGTAAATCGACACCTTTTAAATTATTACCGGATGCTCCGTTCAATGAAAACACCTTATCTTTTGCGATTTGAGTGCGTTGCTTGGGGATTTCAATTTTTTGTTTTCCTGAAAGAAATTGTCCGGTGAGTGATTTTTCATTATACTTAATTTCTTCCGGTGTGCCTTGCGCGACAATTTCGCCACCGTGAACTCCTGAACCGGGACCAATATCAACTACATGATCGGCGGTGGCAATGGCATCTTCATCATGTTCAACAACAATCACAGTATTTCCCAAATCACGCAAACGTGTCAAAGTTTGCAGTAATTTTTCATTATCTCTTTGGTGTAAACCAATGGACGGTTCATCCAGAACATACATCACGCCAACCAATCCGGCACCTATTTGGCTGGCCAGACGAATCCTTTGCGCTTCGCCTCCCGACAGAGAGTTGGCATTGCGGGATAATGTTAAATAATTCAGACCCACATTCACCAGAAACTCCAAACGCTCCTTGATTTCTTTCAGAATCTTTTCGGCAATCTCGCCTTTCTTGCCTTCTAATTTCAGATTCTGAAAATATTGATGGCATTCCTCAATGGATAGTTTGTTAATGTAAGGTAAAGTTTTATCGGCAATGAAGACATTTCTGGCAGCTTCATTCAGACGTTCACCATGACATACATCGCATTCTTTGTTGCTGATGTATTTGCTGAGTTCTTCACGAACCATATTGGATTCGGTTTCTTTATAGCGTCGTTTCATGTTATTGGCAATGCCTTCAAATTCTCTCATGCGATTGAATTCAATGCTGTCAGATGAGTATTTGAACATGATTTGTTCATCTGAACCGAACATTATAATGTCCTGGATTTTCTTTGGTAAATCTTTTAATGGTGTTTCCAAATCAAAGTTATAATGTTCTGCGAGTGCCAATAACATTTGATAATAAAATCCATTGCGTCGATCCCAACCACGAACAGCACCATTCGCGAGTGATAAATCCCAGCTTTGTACAATTCTGTCTGGGTCAAAATATTGGCTGATTCCCAAGCCGTCACATTCAGGGCATGCCCCGTTGGGGTTATTGAAAGAAAATAATCGAGGTTCCAGTTCTTCCAAAGAGTAATCGCAAATCGGGCAGGAAAATAACTCGCTAAATAGATGTTCAATGGGTTCACCATCATCAAATGTTGCGATTTGTACCAATCCTTCGGATAAGACCAAAGCGGACTCAATGGACTCAGCCAGTCTTTGCGCCATATCATCCTTAATGCGAAAACGATCAACAACAGCTTCGATTGTATGTTTGGTTTTTGGATTGATTTTGGGCAAATCTTCTAATGAATAAACTTTATCATCAATGCGTACGCGAACATACCCGCTACCCATCAATTGTTCCAGCATGGCAGTGTGTTCGCCTTTGCGATTTCGGACTAAAGGTGCCAGCAACATATATTTACGGGACGGATCTAATTGCATGATGCGATCCACAATTTCCGAAACCGTTTGGGCTTCCAGTTTGATTCCATGTTCCGGACAGCAAGGTGTTCCGACTCTGGCATACAGCAAACGCAGATAATCATTGATTTCTGTAATCGTTCCGACAGTAGAACGCGGATTGTGCGAAGTGGATTTTTGTTCAATGGAAATTGCCGGTGATAAACCTTCGATATGGTCGATATCCGGTTTTGCCATCATCGACAAGAACTGTCTGGCATAAGCAGACAAGGACTCCACATAGCGTCTTTGTCCTTCTGCGTAAATGGTATCAAAAGCCAGAGAGGATTTTCCCGAACCGGATAAACCGGTAATCACAATCAATTGATTACGAGGTAAATCAATGTCGATATTCTTTAAATTATGAGTTCTCGCTCCGCGTAAAGAAATGTATTTCATGATTATTGGTTGATATCGGAAAACCGATAAGTTTAACTGATTTTTAAATTGTTTGCTTCAACAAAATCACAATGTCATAAAATATTCATGAAAGCATTTTATCAAACCAATTGTTAAGTTAAAGAATCTCCATAAATCAGGGATTTAATGCTTTATTTATTGAAACTTTGGGTCGGAACAAGTAAAATCGCCGTCCTTGTAGCTTACGTCCTTGTCCGCATTGATACATGGGTCGTAGCGTTTTGAGGTTGAACCTCACATTTTAATTATTGGAGAAAAATCATGCATGCAGTTATTAAAACTGGTGGTAAACAATACAGAGTTAAAGAAGGTGATGTCCTTCGTGTTGAAAAACTAGGTTTGGAGCCTGGTTCAAAAGTTGAGTTTGATGAAGTGTTGATGACATCAGACGGCGAAAAAATTAATGTTGGAACACCTCATGTTAAAGGTGCAAAAGTTTCAGCAGAAGTAATGAGCAACGGACGTGCTAAAAAAGTTAAAATCTTGAAATTCAGAAGACGTAAGCATTCCATGAAGCAACAAGGACATCGTCAAAGTTATTCTGAAATCAAAATCAAATCAATTAAAGCGTAGGAGATAAGCAATGGCACATAAGAAAGCAGCGGGTAGTACCAAGAACGGTCGCGATTCTAATCCTAAGTACCTTGGCGTTAAAAAATATGGCGGTGAAGCTGTTCAAGCCGGAAATATTTTGGTGCGTCAAAGAGGAACTAAAGTTCATCCTGGCAAAAATGTAGGAATCGGTAAAGATCATACATTGTTTGCATTAAAAAATGGACATGTTCAATTTGCTAAAAAAGGACCTCAAAAACGTCAGCATGTGAGTGTTGTTTCTGAGTAAGCAAATTTAAAATATGTAATAAAAAACCCGGCTGAGTTCCGGGTTTTTTTATTGTCAGTGAAAAATTACCTCTTATTAATCTCCGTAAGGAGTCCAGATATTTTTAACATCGGTTGCCTGATTCAAAAATTCCAAGCCCTGACCTTGTTTATTGTTGAACCAATCGCGAGATTTTCCGTAATTAACCCAAGTCTTTTTCAAATTGCTTGCCGAGCATTTTTCGACTTCCGTCGAACCATCAGCATCGCCAAAGTACCAAACCGATTCCACTTCATAATGTTCTGCCAGAACCTTAGTCAGCTCATTTTTGTTTCCGGTGATGATATTGATAACTCCGCCCGGAAGATCAGAAGTTTCGAGAATTTGATAAAACTCTAACGCCAGTAAACCGTAATTTTCTGAAGGAATTACAACAACACGGTTGCCCATAGCAATTGCGGATATGGTTAATGATACAAAACTCAGAAATGGAGATTCTTCAGGGCAGGCAATTCCCATAATGCCATTGGCTTCCGGCATAGCAAGTACCACACCTCTGAGTGGAACATTATGAACCGCGCCATCAAATTTATCAGCATAAGATGCATAATAAAAAATTCGTTCAATGGCTGTATTGACTTCTTTTTGAGCCTGATTGGTTGAAACTCCTGTGAGTTTTTTCAAACTTTCGGCAAATTCATTGGCTCTGAGTGCCAGATTTTCAGCAATGTAGAATAAGACCTGAGCACGATTATGGGCAGATGTACTTGTCCAGCCATTGGCTTTACGGGCGGCTTCTACGGCATTTCGAATATCCTTGCGATTGCCTTTGCCAATATGAGCTAATAATTTACCATCGTTTGATGCCACTGCTTGAGAATAACCACCATCGGGTCTGACTTGTTTTCCACCAATATAAAATTTCGGTGTGCGGTCAATAAATGACAAAGACTCTGTGTTATTGAGTTCATTGATTTTGACTGCTTTGGAGTTTTTCAAACCTTTTTCATATTTTGGTTTGAGATAGGCATGCATGCCTTCAATTCCACCTTCACGACCGAATCCGGATTCTTTCTTACCTCCAAATCCGGCAGCAGCATCAAAATGATTGGAGCAGTTAATCCAAACTACTCCGGCAATCACTTGCGGAGCGATATCCATTGCCAGATTGATGTTTTCACTCCATATGCTGCAAGCCAGTCCGTATCGGACGTTATTGGCTAATTCAACTGCTTCTGCCGGCGTGCGGAATGTCATCGAAACCAGTACGGGTCCGAAGATTTCTTCGTTGGCAACATAATGTGAAGTGTCAACTTCTGACAACAGTGTTGGCGGATAAAAACAACCACACTCAGGAAGTTGAATATCCGGTTGGTATAATTCAGCACCTTCAGCTACACCTTGCTTAACTAATTCACTAATCCTTTGTTTTTGGCTTTCATCAACAATTGCACCGATGTCGATCGATTTATCCAATGGGTCGCCGATACGAAGTTTTTGCATACGGGCTTTCAACTTTTCATGAAAACGATCAGCAATGCTTTCCTGAACCAATAAGCGAGAACCGGCACAACAAACTTGTCCCTGATTGAACCAAATGGCATCAATCAGCCCTTCAATCGCCGAATCCACATCAGCATCATCAAATACGATGAATGCGGATTTTCCACCAAGCTCCAATGTCAGTTTCTTGCCGGTTCCTGCCGTTTGTTCACGAATGATACGACCAACATCGGTAGAACCGGTAAATGCAATTTTATCAATATCATTGTGTTTGACAATTTCGGCACCGGTTTTGCCATCGCCGGTCACAATGTTGACAACTCCTTTGGGTAATCCGGCTTGTTGGCAGATTTCAGCAAATAATATTGCCGTTAAGCTGGTGTATTCAGCGGGTTTTAAGACAACCGTATTTCCTGCTGCCAGTGCCGGAGCAATTTTCCATGCCAGCATTAGCAATGGGAAGTTCCACGGAATGATTTGTCCGGCAACTCCCAGAGCTTGATAATCTTCCAGTTTTTCCTCCATGAGTTGTGCCCAGCCGGCATGATGATAAAAATGTCGAATCACCAAAGGAATATCCACATCTCTGCTTTCTCGTATCGGTTTACCGTTATCTAAACTTTCCAAAACGGCAAATAAGCGCGAGTGTTTTTGAATCAAGCGGGCAATGGCATACAAATATTTCGCACGGTCAAAACCACTTAGTTTTTCCCAATCGGGTTGTGCCAGTTTGGCAGCGGTAACAGCCATATCGACATCTTTTGCACTCGCTTGGGTGATTTGTGCCAGTTTTTCTCCGTTTGCCGGATTGTAAGTGTTGAAATATTTTGCGTTCTTGCTGTTGATAAAATCGCCATCAATAAAAAGTCCAAATTTTGAACTATGACTTTTCAACCATTCATTGGCAGCGTCAATGCTTTCAGGAGCTTTTCCGTAATCCATTTCTTCAAAAATTTTCATAATACTCATTGTTTTCACTTTATTATTTGGTTTGCTTGTTAATGTTTAGGTTTTAGCTGATCGCATGACGGAATCCGGCGGAATATTTGCCAGTCACATGATGTTCTAATTGTCTTTCGATATCACCGAGTAAACTCGATGCCCCAAAGCGGAACAGCTCCGGTTCGAGCCAATCTCTGCCCAATTCTTCTTTCATCAGAATGAGATATAGCAAACTTTCTTTTGCGGTGCTGATACCACCGGCCGGTTTATATCCAATTTTAAATCCGGTTCTGTCGAAGTACTCACGTATCATTCTCACCATCACCAAACTGACCGGAAGAGTGGCATTGACCTTTTCTTTACCGGTTGATGTTTTAATAAAATCTGCTCCTGCCATCATACAAACCATAGATGCTTTGGCGACGTTTCGGAGTGTCGAAATTTCACCGGTTGCCAGAATGGTTTTCAGGTGAGCTTCACCACAGGCTTCTCTGTAGGCTGCGATTTCTTCATATAGTCCTTTCCAGTTTTGTGAAAAAACATGGCGACGAGAGATAACGATATCAATTTCTGTGGCTCCGGCTGCAACCGATCGTTTGATTTCTTCCACACGCATATCAAACGGCGTTAAGCCTGCCGGAAAGCCGGTCGATACTGCTGCCAATCCGATATTTGTACCTTGCAGGTATTTTTTTGCAGACTCCAGCATTTCATGATAAACACAAACCGCTCCGGTAGTCAGATTTAACTTTTCAATTCCCAGAGCTTTCACAATATCATTACGAATCGGTTTCTTAGCTTTTTCACAAAGTCTGCGAACTCGCCTTTCGGTGTCATCACCGGCGAGCGTCGTGAGGTCAATGCAACTGATCGCTTTTAACAGCCACGCTGCCTGATGTTGTTTTTTGATCGAACGTCTTCCGCTATAAGAAGCAGCTCGACGTTCAACCGCACTTTTATTGACTTGAATACATTCAACCCAATCCGGATTAAAAGGAACTCCGGGATTTCTTTCAATTTTATTATTCATAAGATTACATTAATTTAATTAATTCTTTTGCTGATTCTTCACTGATTATTAAATCGGTGATGATATTTTTTTGTAAAATGGCTTGTGTGACTTTACCTTTTTGACTGCCACCAACAATCGCAATCACTTTTTTTCCTCTGATATCTTCCGAGGTTAAGCCCAGTGATAAATTATTGCTGCTGTCCTTTATTTCATTTCCACTGGTATCAAGAAACTGCCCCATAAAATCACCGACCGCATGATTTTCAATCATTTTATTCCATATGGATTCTTCAACAAGTCCGCTTTCATGAACATGAGCATTACTTTCAATCGAACCAATTCCAACTAAGTAGATTTCTGCTTGTTTGGCAAAATCTAACATTTGCCTGACACTGTTTTGCTCAAGTAACATCTGTTTTTCGGATTCGTCTTTTGCCATATAAGGAACCGGCAAAAAGAAAGCCTCCGAATTGGTTCTTTCTGCCAGTCTGTGAATTACATCGTAGGGATTTGTTGAAAATCGGCGTGTTAATCCGCCGGAAACAGAAACAAATTTGATTTTTTCAGTTTGAAAATGCGGAAGGTTTTCAACAACTGCCGATAAAGACCGACCTTTTCCCACACCGACCATTTTGTTTTTATTGTTTTTAAGTAAGTTGTATAAAAAAGAAGCACCGGCAGCACCCACTGACTTAAAAGAATCAACACCTTCAATTGTTGGAGCAACGATGCACGAATCAAGGTTAAACTGTTTTGAAATTTTTTCTTCAAGTTCCACACACTCAATAATTTCGCCCTCAACAAAAATTTTGACGATATTGTTAGCATGGGCTTGGGCTATCAATCTATGAGCTTTCACCGATGATATGTTCAGTTTTTGGGCGACCTCACTTTGTGTGTAGCCACCAATGTATGCAAGCCATGCTGCTTTTGTTGCTAAATCGAGTTGATTCATGATTGTAATTAATTTCAATAAGTGAAATATATTTCATACAATCATTGTTTGCAACTCAAAATGATAAAAATTAAGGAATAATTGTTAAAACATATTGTTATAAGATATTATTGTAAGGATGCGTTTATAATGGAGACATTGTTGAAAACAATAACAATATTACTGATTATGGCTTTATCTGTTGCTGTTGCAGAGGAGAGTTTAGTTGAAGCAGAGCGTTTTCATATAGAAAAAAATACAGCTAAAATTTCAAAAGTTATCATCGAAAATAATCATGGCGATATTCGGTTGAGGCAAACGACTGAAAAGAATTTGGTATTTCATGCAGTATCGCAATACTCAAAAACACACAGAGCAAGTATTGATGAAGAACTTAAAGATGGGGTCTTATCGTTAAAAGTTTCTTATAAAAATCTGCCAACAGAAAAATCATTGGAAAGAGTGGATGTGGCAATAGTTGTTCCCAAAGGAGTTGAATTAGACATAAAAATTGAGAAAGGCAATCTCAGTAGTAAAAAACTGGAAAATCAATTAAAAGTTGTCTCAGAATCTTCAGATATTGAGCTAAAATCGACTGGGTTCGCAGATTTATTTACCAAACATGGGAATATTTCATATACATTGTTGAGTAACGAATCATCAGATGAAGTGAATTTGAAAACATTCAATGGAAGTGTTTCTTTATATTTTCATGAAGATAACCGGCCATTTGTGCAAACTATTACCGGGAGCGTTGTCACTAGTAATTCTATAAATATTTTAAAGAATAAAAAAATTGAAAACAGAGTAGCCAGTTACAATCAAGATAAATTTTTTGATACAGCAAAAATTCAAACAGATACCGGTTTAATTCAACTGGTTGAAATTGAACAGATTTATAAATAAAGAGAGGTAGAAATGATTAAATCAAAAAAAAGCCAGCCTATACTTTCTGTGTTGGGTTTGTTATTTGCAAATACGATATTTGCTGCTGACAGCACGCAGACACGTTATGGCGCAGAATTTGTTGGAGACACAGTCACGCCGGCTGTGGTGACGGTTAATTTGAAAAATTTACCGGCTCCAACTCAATGGAAACCGGGTGATCCGATAAAGGAAATTCCGTTAAAGTTCAATCGTCCGAAAGACTGGGTTAGGCCTCAGCCTGCAGGCCGTGGGTTTGGTTTTGATGCTTTGGCGCAAAAACAAGTGGATGCTGCCTCTACATTTGGAACAGATCCGTTTGATAATCTTCTCTATAACTTGGATGGAGCCGGATTCACCGGAGTAAATCCTTCTGATACGAATGGCGATGTTGGTATCAATTATTATGTTCAAACAATCAATAATAGTAGTAGCTCTATAATATTGATAATAGACAAATCTGATGGTTCCACAGCGGCTCAATTTGTTATGGATACGATAGCTAATGGTTCAGGTACCGGTTGCGGTGGTGGACGAGGTGACCCAGTTGTTCTGTTTGATCAGTTTGCAGATAATGGTCCCGGTGAACCTAAAGGTCGTTGGGTGTTTACTGAGTTTACTAGTAATTCATTTTGTATGTACATTTCAAAAACTCATGATCCATTAGGACAAAGTAGTAGTACATGGTATATCTATGAATTCACTTCAGCATCCGGCGGTTTGCCTGATTATCCTAAATTTGGTGTCTGGGGTGATGCTTATTATGCCGGTGCGAATGAAAGCAATCGTCAATATGCATTCGATAGAGATAATATGCTACTTGGTAATCCTGCCAGAGGCTATCAGGTGTTCACTTCTCCGGGATTACCTGGTTTTGGCTTTCAACACATGATGCCTGCGGATGCCGATGGTGAAACTTTACCTCCACAAGGAGCTCCGGGAATATTCATGCGTCACCGTGATGGTGAGTATCATGGTGATAACCCTCCGGATGATGTATTGGAATTATGGGAGTTCACAACTGATTTTGATACTCCTGCAAACAGTGCCATAACAGGTCCGATAAATATTCATGTCAGCGAGTTTGATACACATCTAGGCGGAAGTAATTTTGGTGATTTGTCTGTCCCACAACCAAACGGAGCAACCAATCTATTTCCTTTGAAACAACCTTTGATGTGGCGTGTTCAACACAGAACGATTGATGACAAACAATATCTAGTCGGTAATATGGTTACTGATGTTGACGGTAATGATTATCATGGAGTGAGATGGTGGCAGTTGGAAAGACCGGCAGCATCGACTAATGGTAATGACTGGGTTCTTAAAGATGAAGGAACATATACTCTCAATGATGGAGTTCATCGTTGGATGGCATCAGCTGCTATGGATGGTGATGGCAATATTGCAATCGGTTATAACACATCCAGTAGTTCTGTATTCCCGGGTATGCGTTATGCCGGTCGATTAACAGATGATCCTGCCGGAACAATGCCACGAGGTGAAAATTCAATTATTGAAGGCAGTGGCTCAAATAGTTCAGGAAGATATGGTGACTATTCATCTTTGAATGTTGATCCTGTTGACGAATGTACCTTCTGGTACACGGCTCAGTATAATGCTTCGTCAAATTGGAGTACAAGAATAGGAGCATTTAAATTTGAGCAATGTGGATGTCAGCTTTCACTGGATACCATTAATGTAACAGGAGCAACGGTTCCGAATGACAATCAAATTGATGTTTCATGGGATGACTCAGCAACTCCTGAAATGATTGAATATCGAATCTATCGTTCAACAACAATGGGGACTGGTTATGTGCTCATTGATACGGTAGCAGATACTAGTCCGGGTACCGGAAGCACGGGATCATATACTTATAATGATACAACAGTTTCGGGCGGTACAGTTTATTATTACATTGTTAAAGCCTCTGATGGTGGGGCGTGTTTGACATCAAACTCAAATGAAGTGAATGCAACTGCTACAGGATTATGTACTTTAGCTCCAACTTTTGCAGGAATTACCTCTGCGAGTAACAATGCAACTCAGTCTTGTAGTATTACACTCAATTGGGATACAGCGAACTCGCAATGTCCTAATAGTGTAGGTGAACTTAATTACTCTGTTTATCGTTCGACTACAAGTGGCTTTACCCCATCACTTGCAAATCAAATTGCAACTGGAGTTAATACCAATACATTCCTTGATAATATTGGTGGTTTGACCTCTGATGTTGATTATTTCTATGTTGTGAGATCTTATGATACTGATAATTCAGTGGAAGACAGCAATATCACAGAGAACTCTGCATTCCCAACCGGTCCAATTACACCACAACCTTTTGATGATAATTTAGAAAGTTATACAACAATTGCAGATGCTGAAGCTGCTGGTTGGTCTCATAATGCAGCAACAGGTGCCGATGACTGGCGTATCGAAATCGGGGATGATCATACCAATGGCACAGGTGCTGCTTTTGTTTCAACTGATGTAAGTTCTTCTTCAGATAAATCAATAATAACCAGGGAGTTCTCTCCTTCAGCAACTTCGGTCTTGAGTTTCTATCATAAATATAACTTTGAAACGAGTTATGATGGTGGTGTTCTCGAAATAACTGTTGATGGTGGCGCTAACTGGACTGATTTGGAGTCCAATATGACAACAGGTTCTTACGATGTCACTTTGAATGGAGGGTTTGGTCAACCATTAGGAGCAAGACGTGCATGGAATGGACAACAAGCATCATTTACTCTAATCGAAGTTGATTTATCTCCATACCAAGCACAAGTCGCTCAAATTAGATGGAGAATGGGTACGGATTCGAGTGTTTCTGCCGGCGACTGGAAAATAGATGATGTTGTTATTACTAATTCCGGTTCTTTTGGAACTTGTGATGTTCCAGTTGATTTAATATTTATGGATGGTTTTGAAGGTTCTCCGCCACCACCATAAACAGGGTTTAATCTGAATTAGATACCTAAATAAAACCCCTGATGCACTCAGGGGTTTTTTATTGGGAATCTATAAGGGTACATATAAGATTAAATGAATTGATAGGTCATAATCCAGGGGAAATACTCGAATGACATAAATACTATCATTAGCGGTATAGCTATTTTTACATTTCAGATATTTGAATATTAAAAAAACACCCAGAGGTATTTAGAAAACAGTTCCTTGTATAATGTAATTGAAAGCTCCAAATGGTTTAATAGAGATTTACGATATCCAATTGTCGATGAATTGATAAATCATTAGGAGTGCTTTGATTATGTTTTGAATTATATATTTAATAGCATAAAAAAAGCCGGAATCAATCCGGCTTTCCAATCAAGTTTGATGCGATAATTAATCTAAATCAACATCACCTTTTGCTTTGTTACGTCTTCTGCGTTCTTTGTCTCTGTATTCATCCATACATGAGTCTTGGTCATACATTGCGCAAGCTAGATAGTCTGTAATTTCAATGATAACTGCACGAATCGCTTTACCGGCCGGAGTTTTCTTTTCGCTAGCTAACGCACCGCCAAAGCCACCACGGCTCAGACCCAAGCTCATTCCACCACTTTTAGCTGTTGCTGTAACAGTTCTTGCGTATTCAACAACTCCTGTTGTTGAATCAATCACTCTGATATCAATGCCGATTGTTGAAGTTTTCTTATTGCCACCAACAGAAATTCCTTTAAAACTGAGTCCGCCGCCTTTACCGCCGGTTTCTTCAAAATTGGAAACAGAACCGGTAACTAAGTATTTTGCACCGGTTAATTGTCCCATTTTTGCAGCACTGCTTTTTGAAACACGTCCGGATGCACCTAAGTCTTGCTCAGAAAGTACACCATCCAGTTTTCTTCTCTCAACAACTTTGAATACACCTGTATTCATAAGTTCATTGGATAACATGTCGCTCAATTCACGGCCGACACCACTTTGCCACCAGTAGGCTTGAGTTTCATTCTTAAATTCTAAAACGGCAACAACCGGTCTGTCATCAGCAGCCAGAGCTGTGCCTGCCATCATTACTGCAAATAATGCAAACAACACTTTTTTCATAATAATTCCTCAAATGCTAAGTATAAATGTAAATAATTGCTACAATCTTAACCCATTTTTTAATGAAGATAAACCCCTCTCCAATGGATATATCAAAACTCAATGAATTGCGAAAGAACCTTGATACAATTGATGAGCAAATTGTAGCCCTTTTGGCTGAACGACAAATGAATGTTGATGCAATTGGTTCTGTGAAACTTGACACAAAATCTCCCACAAGAGATTATGAGAGAGAGAAGCAAGTTATTGATAATGTTATAAAAGTTGCAAAAGAAAAAAATGTTGACAGTGATATTGTTAAACAAATTTTTACCTTAATTATTAAGACTTCTCTGGAAAAACAGGAAAATCAAAAGATAAACACATCAGATTTCGGGTTTGAAAAGTCAGCTTTAATTATTGGTGGTTGCGGAAAAATGGGGCAATGGTTTGCTCGTTTTCTGAGTAATCAAGGTTTTAGAGTTGATATCTCTGATTTAAATCAAGATGAGAATAATGTCGATTATAAAACAGTGAAACTGGATTATGATTATATCATTGTTGCTGCACCCATTGATGCAAGCGGAAAGATTCTAAAAGATTTGGCAACTCTTAAACCGAAAGGAATTGTATTGGACATTGGCTCGATTAAGAGTCCTCTAAAATTACCACTGATGCAATTATCGGATGCTGGTTGTAAAGTCGTTTCAATTCATCCGATGTTTGGTCCTGATGTGAAATTACTTTCCAATAAGCATGTTATTTTTATAAATATGGGCGATTCGGCATCAGTTGAAAAGGTCAAACAGTTATTTAAGCCAACCATGGCGGAGCAAATTGATATGCAACTGGAGGACCATGATCGTTTGGTTGCTTATATTCTCGGACTATCTCATATTGTAAACATTGCCTTTATGCTGGTTTTGTCTGAATCCGGTGAAGCCGCAGGAACTTTGTCTAAACTATCTAGTACGACGTTTGATGCGCAATTTGCCATTGGCGAAAATGTGGTTTCAGAGAATCCGCACTTATACTTCGAAATTCAAAAATTGAATAATTATTCCAGTTCGACACTCAATGCACTTGGCGATGCTGTACAAAGAATCATCACAGTTATCAGTAATAATCAAGAACAGGCTTTCGTGAAAATTATGCAAAAAGCGCAACTTTATAGTAATTCTCGCTGTGCCCCTTAATTTTTAAATTTGGTTTTCCACCATCGAATGCTCAATGGAACAGAAATATTGAGTAAGAATGCAGTTAGCATGAGTGTATAGAATGCCTCCAAAGTCATGATTTTGTATTGTACGAATGCAATATTCATGACGACAAATGCCAACTCAGCTCGACCCAACATACCAAAACCAATCATCAAACTCGAAGGCCAGTCGAATTTACCGGTGTAATAAGCAGCAATAGCAGCCGAGGCAATTTGTCCGATAAATAACCCGGCGAACAACAGTAAAGATTCAGGTAACACTGAGATAAAGACATCAGGATAAAAAATGAGCTTAGTTCCTAAAGCCACAAAAAATACCGGGCCAATCCAGGTAAAAGCTACATTATCAACAATTCGTCTGGATTGTTCGAAGTAGTCGGTGTTTTGTTCTTTATGAAAATCGAAATAATCGGAATGGATGACCAAACCAGCCATGTAAGCTCCGATTGCTGGATGGAAGCCAAAATAATGAGCAAGCAATCCAACGGCAACAGCAATCAATAATAAACTTAAGACTGCATATTCTCCTTTGCCCATGGATAACACATTCTTGAGGCTAAAAAGATTGAAAGCAGGAATAAATTTCAGCACACCTTTTTCAGAAGGGAATATCCACTTGCCCAACACTGCAATAATAAGAAAGAAACCAACAGCTTTTGCCAATATAATTGCAATTCCGATAATATCAGTTCCTGTTTCGCCAGCGGCAATCGGTACAAGGATAGCAACTAGTGCCAAAGAAGCAATATCATCCAATATAGCAGAAGTCATAATTCCTGTTGCTGCCATGGTTCGGTTTAAGCCCTCACTTTTCAAAGATACCAAAGTGAGTGATACAGCAGTCGCAGTCATGGCAAGCCCGCACAGCAATGCCATATTTTTGTCATTCCAATAATAGAGTGTTAATGAATAGGCAACCACAAAAGGAACTAATGCGCCAAAGAATGCGATGCCCCAACTTCTTTTGATTCCAGATATGAAATTATCAGTGTTCTCTTCAAACCCTAAAGCAAACATGATAATGATAATCCCTAACTCAGAGAAATTATGAATGAATTCAGGCATTTGCTCTGGGACTATCCCTAAATTCACCAATAAAGAGCCCAAAAATAAGTACCAAAGAACTGGCGTTAATCGTGTCTTATCAGCCATGTAAGAAGCAATAAAAACACTAAACCAAATTACCGCTAAAATTGCTAAATCATGATGCATTCACAAAATACCTCTTAGAATTCAATATCATTCTACAACAAAAATACGAATTTTCCTACAACATTCAAAGCCAATTCCTACGAAAGCAAAGGGAGTTTCCTATTTGAAATATTTTCCTAAAAACTATCATTTACACATTCAAAACATATAGGAAAATTTTATGAAAAAAGTAAGTGGTTTCTCTTTAGTTGAGTTGATGGTAACACTATCTGTTATGGCAATATTATTGGGTTATGGTCTGCCAAACTTCTCAGGTTTTATGCTGAATAATTATTTGGATACGGAAAGGAGTCGTTTAAGCACATCAATGACTTTTGCCCGAAGTTACGCAATCAACTCACAAAAATATACAGTTGTTTGCCCAAGTATTTCGGGGGAATCTTGTGATGCTGACTCCAACTGGCATAACGGCTGGATTGTTTTTATTGATGAGAACAGAAACCGAGAACTGGATGCAACTGATGAGATACTGCGATTTGAAAATCCCATGAAAACACAAATTTCAGCAACTTCATCGGTTTACCGCTCAAAAATCAGATATGACGGAACAGGTTTTTCCCCTGGGACCAATGTCACAATTACGTTTTGTGATGATCGAGGCATTGACTATGCAAAAAACTTGATAATAAATAATTCCGGTCGAGTGAGGCAATCTGATGCAAATTCAGGCAATGTTTGTACAAGATAATAATTTCAGGGTAAAATAAAATTTTCACCAGATCTTATTTATGCATTATTTAGTCGATTTTGATCCTGTATTTCTGGACTTAAAAATAATTAAAATCCATTGGTACGCTGTGACATATCTGATTGGTTTTGCTTTATTCATAATTTTAGGGAATTATCAGGTTAAAAAGTACCAAACTTCATGGACAAAGGAGCAGGTTTCAGACTTTTTGTTTTACGGGGCCTTGGGTGTTATTTTTGGTGGTCGTATTGGTTGGGTTCTTTTTTATAACGACACCTCAATTTTGGATGATCCGTTTTTACCATTTAAAGTACAGGACGGCGGAATGTCATTTCATGGTGGATTGCTCGGGGTGATTGTTGCCATTTATTATTTCCACCGCAAAACGGGTAAGAGATTTGTTGAGATTTCAGACTTTATTGCTCCTTTATGTGCTTTAGGAATTGGTTCGGTCAGGGTTGGTAATTTTATCAATGGTGAACTTTGGGGGCGATTAACAGACAAACCTTGGGGAATCATTTTTCCGGATTCCCTACCTTTTTCCTATCGTGATGCTACAACTGAACAGTTGCATCAGCTTAATTCTCAAGGAGTTTTAAATGAATTTGCACGGCATCCGTCTCCGTTATATGAAGCATTTTCTGAAGGTTTAATCACATTTATTATCGTTTGGATAGTTGCCAGAATGGTAGAAAGACAAGGCGTTGTTACCGGCACATTTCTGATATGTTATGGAATTTCTAGGTTTATCGTTGAATTTTTCCGAGAACCGGATGAAAACCGAGGTTATATTCTGTTTGACTGGATGACAATGGGACAGATATTAACTGTGCCTATTTTAATTCTCGGTTTGGTATTTATTTCGGGAATCTTTAGCAATAAAGCTCATGCGAAAAAATAAACACACTTTCAGAAAAAAAACATTCATGGTTCTTGAGCGTGAGTCTCACTCCAAGTTTGCAGAGTTTGTTCATTATTTGTTAATGATTTTAATTTTGCTGACCGTGATTGCAGTTATTCTAGAAAGTGATGCTGAATTGTACAAAAGATATTTTTTATTTTTCAAAACTCTTGAAATTATTAGTTTAATAATTTTTACCATAGAATATATTTTACGGGTTTGGTCAAGTGCAGAAATCAAGAAATATAGAGGTTTTCGTGGCAGAATCAAATACATGATAACGCCTATGGCAATTATTGATTTACTGGCGGTTCTTCCTGTGTGGTTTGGCATAATCATGTATCGTGATTTTATGATACTAAGAGGTTTACGCCTTGTGAGAGTTTTCAAATTAACTCGATACTCAAGATCAATGCATCTGCTAACATCTGTTTTGAGGTATGAAAGTGCAAATATTTTCTCAGCTTTTTTCGTGCTCAGTATTTTAATAATCATAGCAGCAACGGGAATGCATTTGGTTGAAGGTGATTATCAGCCTCAAGAGTTTGGAACGATTCCGAAAGCAATTTGGTGGGCAACTGTCACACTAACTACTGTTGGATATGGAGATGTAGTTCCAATGACCATAGCCGGAAGGATATTTGGTATTGTTATTCTGATTTCAGGTATTGGCATGGCGGCATTGCCAGCTGGTATTTTGGCATCCGGTTTTACAAAAGAAATAAACCGCAGAAAGGAGTTATTCAGAAATCAGGCGATTAATTTTCTATCCGATGGAATTTTGGATAAAAAAGAACAAAAGAAACTCAAAATAATGGCATATGACTTGGGTATTCCGTATCAAGATTCCAAGAATATCATCTGGGATGTGAGTAGAATGCAACTAAAGGTAACCGAGTTACAATGTCCGCATTGTGAAAACCCCATCGAAATTGAACATTACTCGGATAATATTCAAATCAGACACAAAAAAAGCCACGAATAAGAGTTAAGTCGTGGCTTAAATCAAGGGCTCTTGGTTTATCCTTTTACGATTGTATTATGAATGGTTCCAAAGATATTGTTGCCATCTTTGCTCAGCATTTTAATTTCGATGTCATCACCAAAACTCATAAAAGGCGTAGTTGCCTTTCCTTCATTGATGATTTCAAGAACACGTTTTTCAGCTAAACAAGATGAGCCTAATGACTCATCTTCATTAGCAATTGTTCCCGAACCAATCATCGCTCCTGCGGCTAAAGGTCTGGTTTTAGCTGCATGAGCGACCAGTTGAGCGAAATTAAACTGCATATCCACGCCTGCTTCAGGGTGTCCAAACCACTCGCTATTTAATGTGCTATGAAGTGGTAAGTGGACTTTGGAATCTTGCCAGGCATCACCAAGTTCATCCGGTGTCACAAAGAAAGGAGACAATGAAGTAGGCGGTTTGGATTGCATAAAGCCGAATCCTTTTGCCAGTTCCGCAGGAATCAGATTTCGCAGAGAAACGTCATTCAAAATACAAATCAGTTTGATATGTTTTGCAGCATCTTCCACAGAAACAGCCATTGGGACATCATCAACGATGACCGCGACCTCTGCCTCAAAGTCAATTCCATAGTCTTCGCTGGTTACTGCAATATCTGCATGCGCCGGTAGAAAACTGTCGCTGGTTGCCTGATACATCAACGGGTCTTCCAAAAAACTCGGAGGCATTTCAGCCCCTCTGGCACGTCTCACACGCTCAACATGAGCCAGATATGCACTTCCATCAAGAAATTGGTAAGCTCTTGGTAAAGGGGCTAATAAATCTTTGGTGTTCAAATCAAATGCATCTGTGGCTTCATTGTTGTTTAATTTTGTAAAAACCTCTTGTAGCTCTAAGGAAACATCATCCCAATGATCCAAAGCGTTCTGCATTGTATCCGCAATATCTTTAACAGCGACTGCCTTGCTGTTGTCTCTGCTGACAACAATTAACTGTCCGTCACGAGTGCCATTATTTAAAGTTGCTAATTTCATTGTTATTCTCCTTTCGGTTTCCATGAATGAACATATTCAGTCCACTCAACCTGTTCAAATTCAGTACTGACCTCCAGTGGGTCGCGAGTATCAATCATTACGGCGACCTCATCAGTCATTGCGTTTTCTTGCTTGAAGGCTTTTTTCAAAGCTCCGGGGTGAGGGCCATGTGCAAATCCCTGAGGATGGTATGTTAACATTCCCGGATGAATATTGTCGCGTGAGAAAAAGTTTCCCATGTGGTAGAAAAGCACTTCATCATAATCATCAT
The DNA here is from genome assembly GCA_020442665.1 of Lysobacterales bacterium. Taxonomy (GTDB): domain Bacteria; phylum Pseudomonadota; class Gammaproteobacteria; order Xanthomonadales; family Marinicellaceae; genus NORP309. Next base: position 8,309 of record JAGRJP010000109.1, on the reverse strand, counting down.
TATTATGAAAAAATGGAATTTTCAATGCTTTTTCAGCTGTCTCAAAAAGTCTGGGTACAAACGTGCAAATGATAAAGCGATTACCCATAAATGTCGTATGAGCTGATGGAGGAACATGATATCTGTGACTGAGAAGTGGAGATATATCTCTCCAGTTCAGTTGAATCGGCATAAGATTTCCACGCCAACCTATAGCATCCAAAGGATTGAAAGGAAAAACCTGACGACTGATTTTGTTTCGATGCTTAATCAAAACAGTCCATACCTCATCCTCACTTTGTTGATCCAAAAACTGTTCATCAATCGCAGGAACTCCATACACCGCCGGATCAACAATGGCATTAGGTCCAAGCAATCCTTTGTCAGGAAGCTGATAATGACCGTTGGTGCATTCAATCATTAAAACTTCACATTCAGTTGTTGTTTCCAAACGCCAGCGAGTGCAACGGGGCAAGGTGAAGTAATCGCCCTCAACCAGTGAAATATGTCCATAATCACAAAAAATCTCCAAGTTTCCCTTGTGGATAAAAAGCATGTCATCGCCATCAGCATTGCTGACTAAATGATCCATGTTTGAGTTTGTTTTAAACATCCGAACCTTGATCGATGAATTGTGTAACATCACCGAAGCTTTGAATGGACAGTCATCAACCTGAGTGAACTTGTTAGTATCAAAAGCACGTGGCTGCAACTCACCTTCAAACTCTGACCAATTTGTTGGCGGGTTTTTATGATAAAAATGCGCGACCGGACCAAAGAAACCTTCTTTTCCGACTTCTCTCTCGTAAGTTCCTTCAGGCAAATCATAATGAGCTTGTCTGGCTACTGTTCCTTCTTTTTTAAAAGTCTGAATCCAGTTTTTCATTATAAATAACCTCGTCTTTGTTGTTCAAGTTCAATAGAGTCAAACAAAGCCTGGAAATTTCCTTCACCAAAACCCTCATTTCCTTTACGTTGTATGATTTCAAAAAAGATAGGGCCAATGCAATTTTCGGTGAAAATTTGTAACAGAATCTTCTCACCGGTTTCTTCATCAGCATCAATAAGAATTTTATTTTTTCTCAGACGTTCAATATCTTCCGAATGCTTAGGAACTCTTCGATCAATGATTGAGTAATAGGTATCGGGAGTCACCAGACAATCGACTCCGGTAGCTCTCATTGACTCAATCGTTTCGTAAATATTTTCGGTGTAAAGAGCAATATGTTGAATACCTTCACCATTGTATTCATGGATATATTCATTGATTTGTGATTTCTCGTCAGATGATTCATTCAACGGAATTTTGACTGAACCATTTGGAGACTTCATTGCCTTCGAGGTCAGCCCTGTTTGTTGTCCGCGAATATCGAAGTAGCGAATTTGCTCGAAATTGAATAAATCAACATAATACTGTCCCCACTTTTCCATGTTTCCATAGTGAACGTTGTGAGTTAAATGATCAATGAATGTCATTCCCCAGCCACTCGGGTATTGGTTCATTCCGGGAATCTCAACAAAATCATTTTTGAGCAAACGCCCATAGTTTTCTTTATCAACCAAATACAAAACTGCACCGCCAATCCCTTTAACAGCCGGTAAATCCAAGTCACCCTGTAAGGGTTCAGAACCATTGTCTAAAGCATGGTTTAAGGCTGTTTTAGCATCATCAAACACAATCGAGAAGCCATTGGCAGAAGGACCGTGTTGATTTTTAAATGACTCTGCAAACGAAGCTTTTTCATTATTCAGCATAAAATCTATGCCACCTTGGCGATAAAGTGTTATATCTTTTGTTTTATGCTTTTTAATAGCATTAAACCCCAATCTTCTGAATAATGTGTCCAGAGCATGTGCGTCAGGAGATGCAAACTCAACAAATCCAAATCCGTTGATTGTATTTTCACTCATAATAATTCACCTCAAACTTGTAATTGGCAACATTTTAAGCATAATTAGTTTCAAATGAAACTAAATTTGTGGTTTTAGTTACAAATGAAACTAAATGATTATGCAACTCAGTAAATTTCTTCCTTACCAGCTTTCAGTGCTGAGTAACAAAGTGAGTCAGGGGATTTCCAAATCCTATAGGAAACAGCACAATATCAGTATTTCAGAATGGCGTGTTTTGATTATTTTGTCAGATAACCGCGAGCAGACGGCTAAGGAGTTAGTCGAATATAGTCAAATGGATAAAGTTCGTATCAGCAGAACCGTCAAAGTTTTATTGGATAAAAAACTGATCACGCAGAAAGTCTGCCAAAATGATGCTCGTTCCAAGAAATACAAACTTACGAACTCCGGAAATGACCTGATAGAAGCTGTTAAACCAAAGGCATTGGAATATGAACAATTATTGATAAGTATGCTTAGTGAGAAACAACTGAATGATTTCAGAAATACAATTGAAATCCTTAATCAGCAAACCGATAAAATATTACAAGAAAATTCATAATTTGAAGATTTGTACTTGACAAAATATTAGATAAATATGAAAATTCTCGCCCTCAAGTCATTTACTGATTTGCAGACCATTCAATGGCTATGTAGCTCAGCTGGTTAG
>JAGRJP010000109.1:145-5730 GCA_020442665.1 Lysobacterales bacterium | reverse complement strand
TCGGTGGTTCAAGTCCACCCATAGCCACCATTTAATTCAATCTTTTATAGAATGAAGTTACGATTTGATAGTTATCCTTAGTAAGGTTTGCATAGCTTTGGAAGGGACTCAATACAACTCTGCTAGGAACTCTTGCTTATTCATTTCAGCTTCTGTGTATCGTTTTTCATTGAATATAATATCTTCTTTTTCTAACAGTTTAAGCATCGGCTTATAGATTTCCTTTGTTACTGGCATTAGCAATCCTTTTTGTTTGATTTTGTTATCTGCTATCATCTGGCTGACGATAGCTACAGGATAGCCGACAGTTTTTGCCATGGCGCTGTAACCATCAGGTTCACCGATTTGTTTGAGAGTACTAGAGAGGAAAGTGCGTGTCCCGTCTTTTTTTGCAATGACGAATTTGTGTTGGAGGACGACCATATCTCTTTCGCCTTTTTTATAAGGTAATTTTTGTAATAACAATTCACATAAAGCATCAATGCTGCATAAATTTTGAGGAACCGGATTGTCAGAGAAAATCCCCAGCCAGTTGAGTGCCTGCCAGGATTTTTCATTAATTATCTCCATGAGTTGCTCGATGTTTTCGCAGTCATTGAGTTTGAGAATATAGTTTTTCCAAGAGATTGGCGTCTTAACTTCTCCAATGTTGGTTTGCATCAATCCCAGTTTTTTTATGTGTGAAAAAATATCACAAAACCCTTGATATCTGAGAGTTCCACGAATGATATCTTTAACATTATCAATTCCGTATATGGATTTATAATTGATAGAAACCCGATTGGGGTAACATTCCAGAGGCAAATCTTCTATGGAGATTTTTTGTCTCCACTTCATTAAATCTTCACCTTCTATTTTGATAGTTTTGTTGTTTTTTTGATAGATGGCATCGTTGAGTAAAACCATAATAGCTCCACGAGGTTCCCATGAGAACTTATACATTAATGGATTGTCATTACTTTCAACTGCTGGAATTCCGCCACACCAAGAGACAAAGGATTCAATTTCATCGTCATTGGCTTTTACTTTGTCAATAATTTGCATAGCTGCCAAATGATCAATGCCTGGATCGAGACCGATTTCGTTTATGACAATGATTCCGGCTTTTTCAATTTCGTGCTTTAAAGCCAGCATTTCAACTGATTGATAACTGGCAGTAACCATGTGGATTTTGTTCTTAATACATGATTTTACAATGTTAATATGAAATGAAGCTGGCACTAAACTTACAACGATATCATTTCCACCTATCAAATCATCTAATGTTTTTGAGTCTCTGACATCTGCCTGCATTGCAAAGACATTGGGGAAAAATTGAGCAATATTCTCAGCTTCCTGCAATGTATATCCAACGAGAGTGATTTGATTGTCGGGTCTGCGAGCCAAATATTCGACCATTGGTTTTGCCACCAGACCGGCACCGAATACTAAAAATTTTGCCATGAATTTATCTTTTCGTATTTATATTTGTTAGTATGATGAAGAGTATCATAGCATGAGCAATATTTTTGTGGAAAGTTTAGGATTTATTTCAACGCTGCCGGTTTTAATCACGTTGGTGGTGGCTGTAAAAACCCGTAATGTGATCTTGGGTTTGTTTTTAGGTGTTTTTAGTGGTGTGGTTATTTTACATGGTATGAATCCATTCACTTCTATGAGTGTAGTTGTTGAAAAATACTTCATTCAGCAGATTACTAAAAGTTCGAATGCCGGGATGTTGGTTTTGATGACTTTGATTGGTGGTTTGGTCGGTTTGATGGAAAAATCCGGTGGAGCTGCTGCTTTTGCAAAAATGGTAGTGAGAAAAATAACCAGTAAAACTAAGGCTATGTTTTCGGCTTGGATGAGTGGAACGTTGTTGTTTTTTACCGATTCGGGTACTCCTCTGATTGTCGGTCCGTTGTTTCGCCCGATTATGGATGGTTTGAAAATATCCAGAGAAAAACTGGCATGGATTATTGACTCAACCGCATCTCCTGTTGCCGTTTTGATTCCTTTTATTGGCTGGGGCTTGTATTCACAGGGATTAATTGCTCAGGAATATTCGGAACTGGGAATTTCTGAAGATGCATTTACATCATATGTGAAATCTATTCCGTATCAGTTTTATTCCTTGCTGGCAGTTGTTATGGTGCCTTTGATATTAATTTTGAAAGTGGATTTTGGTTCCATGCGAATCGCTGAAATCAAAGCTCAAGACACTCAAAAACTTGTACAAGACTTAAATTCGGTTGAGGAAAAAGGTGAAAAAGAACATGAGAATGCCAAACCTATCATGGTGTGGCTTCCGCTTTCGGTAATGATGGTTATCCTTTTTGCAATGTTGATTCCTAAAGGTTTTCCACTCGATATTGGCAATATTCCGTCCAATGCATTTCGTTCATCATTATCAACGGCTTATATTTTTGCAGCAATATCGCTGATTGTTTTGATGTCTCGGTTAAAAATTAAAACTTTGAATGATAGTTTTCAGTTGTATTTAAAAAGCATAGGAAGCATGTTTAATATTCTTATCATTCTGGTACTCGCCTGGTCTTTAGGTGCAGTCGGAAAGGATTTGGGGACTGCAAATTATATTGTTTCATTGACCGATGGGAAATTTGCCGGATTTTTAGTACCGGTGATTGCATTTATCATTGGTGCAATCATATCATTTGCTACCGGCTCATCGTGGGGTACTTATGCGATATTGTTTCCTTTAATCATACCTATGGCTCATCAGTTTGATTCGCCCATTTATGTGAGTATTGGTGCTGTTTTGTCCGGTGGCTTATTTGGTGATCATTGCTCTCCGATATCGGATACAACCATTCTTTCTTCAACGGGAGCAGGTTGTACTCATCTTGATCATGTCAAAACCCAACTTCCTTATGCGTTATTTAATGGATTGTGCTGTACAGCTGCATTTATCTTTGCAGGAATCACAGCCAGTATTTGGGGATTATTTTTAGGTTTTATACTGATGCTGAGTGGTTTGATGATAATTCGTAAATTGGTTGCATTAAAAAAGCCATGAAATGCATCATGGCTTTTTGAGTTTATTCAACGAATCAATTTTAGTTCATTGTTTTATTTTGTCTGAAAAACATTAAACCTATTACCATTAACATTAATAATGTAATTCCATAAGTACTTAAACTTGGAATTACGAACGGGATAAAGAACCCTGCAATGTTACTGAGTGCAGATGACTCATTGCTGTTATCACCATCATTATCAAAGTTAATTGTTGCTTGGTTGTCAATTTGACCTCTAGCACTGCTGTCTATTGATACATTAATGGTAACAGTAACAGATGATGCCGCTGGAATAGAACCGTTCCATGAAACAGTATTGCCGATATTGCTAACTGTACCAGATGTAGCATTGGCACTCACAAATGTGACGCCAGTCGGCAATATATCCGTCATTTCATCTCCCGGATTATCATTTTGCGGATTTGGACCTGTGTTATTCAATACAATTGTGTATGTTGCTGTTCCACCAGGAACCAAATCTCCGGATACTGATTTACTGCCTGAAAGTATCGCTTGAATATTGTCATCATTTTGGATAGTACCTAGTCCTTGATTATCAGCAATAAGTGCACCGGAAGCATTACTCAAGTTAACGAAGAATGTCTCGTTCGGCTCGATAGTCACGTCACCATTAACGGTAACTGATACAGTCTGAGTTGTTGCTCCACCTGAAGTAAAGTTAACAACTTGTCCTGCTATTGCCGTATAGTCGCTACCAGCCGTTGCCGTTCCATTGGCAGTATTCACTTCAACAGAAGCATTCACAGACTGATCAATACTTACAGTGAAGTCAAAAGTTGAAGTTCCTGCATTCCCTTCAGTTTGGGTAACATCATTAATTGAAATGTTTGCAACATCATCATTTTGAATTGTGCCCAAACCCTGGCTGTCGGAAATGACTGCAGCACCTTGTACATTGCTGAGATTGACAAAAAATGTTTCATCACTTTCAACAGTGGTGTCTCCATTGACAGTTACCGATACAGTTTGTGTAACAACTCCCGGGTTATCAGAACTAAAGTCAACCGTTCCTGATGTAGCGACATAATCACTGTTGGCAGTTGTTGCTGTGTTGTCAGCAGTAGTGAAGTCAACAGAGATATCTCCGGCGAATCCCGGGGTAATTGAAACAGTAAAATCAAATGTGGTCGTTCCGGCATTACCTTCGGTTTGTGTCACATCATCAATTGTGATATCCGCGTTATTGACATCATCATTTAGAATAGTACCAGTTACTGATGTCAATAAATTTGTACCACCTTCAATTGAGGCAGGAATAGGAGCATCATAAATTGATAAAAGGAATGTTTCATCGTTTTCAACCGAAGTATCACCAGAAACCAATACTGTAATATCTTTAGAAGTTTCACCGGTATTGAAGCTTACTGAACCAGTTGGTAACGATCCTCCGAAATCGGCTGCATCGGCAGCATTTGCTCCTGTAGGAGTCACATCGTAAAAGACAGTAGCACCAAGACAACCATTTGTTCGGGTAACTGTGAAAATAAAAGCTGTTGTTCCTGCATTTCCTTCATCTAAGGAAACATCACCGGAAGCTACATTTGCCAATGAATCTCTTAAAGCAAAAATACTTGTTGTGTTTCCAAAACCATTTGTTAATCCCGGAGTTAAACTTCCCGGAAGGACGTCAGAAACCCAAGAGCCATCAAGATGAGCATTGTCTACAATATCACTCAACTGTGCTCCGGTATTATTAGCCGGTGAATTCGTCAAAGTAAAAGTTGCGTTTGAACCAAATGTTCCGGGGGTACTATCCCAGTTTATCGCAAATCCATTTGCTGTAAGAACATTGTTACCATTTGTACCATCGGTATCCACATAAACCACATCAGTTCCGGCGAAATCTCCGTTTGAACCATTTGATGTCAGATTGGCGCCTGAAGTTTTTAGAGTAATATTCCAGTCATTAACTGCAGGATTATAACTGGTATCTGAAGCCGGACCTGTATCACCGGCTACAGTGATAATTGTACCTTTACAATAGGTGTTATTAATTCCTTCCATTCCGGTAAACTGATAACCGGCAAACTTTGCAGCGGTTGAACTGGTAGAATCTCCTAAAAAATAGGTGTTAAGCTCAGCTGCAGACATATCTTCTAATAATACAAGTTCGGCCCACTCGTCTGTTGTCGTTAAATTTCCTGCACGTAAAAATTCGTTAACAATAATTTTATATGTAGGCCCTCCGGCGCTAGCACTACCGGCAATTGCTACAAAAGCAGATACGGCCATAGTATTAAGCCAGAATCTGTTTAATCTAAATTTCATACCTTTAATCCTCTATCAATATCAAAAAATCTAAAAAAACTGGTTCAACAAGATACAGCTAGTTTCTATTTATGTCAAATATCCTTCTATAAATGGTCTTAAAACATTCGACATTAGCAATAAAATATTATGTTGTAATATATATTTCACTTTTTGTGATTTAATGATTAGTCTATATGAATAGTGCTATAATGCCGATGCGTGATGAGGATAGATTTGTATGAGCAAAAAAAATAAAGATATGGAAGAAAATGCTGAGATAAATACTGACGTAATTGA
>JAGRJP010000109.1:0-139 GCA_020442665.1 Lysobacterales bacterium | reverse complement strand
AGTTGTGGTCACTGAGGAGGTTCAAGCTGAAAACTCAGGCTCTCGTTCCGGTAAAGGTTCGTTTCTTGGATATTTAAATTTTTTAATAGCCATTATAGCTTTGGCGAGTTGTGTTTTTTTGTATTTAAAAACTCAACAG
>JAGRJP010000108.1 GCA_020442665.1 Lysobacterales bacterium | reverse complement strand
TGGCAACGGTTAAAGGAGAGCAGTTGGAAAACATAGAGCTTCAACACCCTTTTTATGAGCGAACAGTTCCGGTGATTCTTGGCGAGCATGTGACAGTTGATGCCGGTACCGGTGCAGTTCATACGGCTCCGGGTCATGGTATGGATGACTTTGTAGTTAGTAAAAAATACGGAATTGAAGTTTATAATCCGGTAGGTGGTGACGGAGTCTATTTGCCGAATACTGAAATTTTCGCAGGACAGCATATTTGGAAAGCCAATCAATCAGTCGTGCAGTTACTCGAGGAAAATGGTAAGCTGCTAGCATTCGAAAAACTCAATCACTCTTATCCGCATTGTTGGAGACACAAAACGCCGACGGCATTCAGAACCACTCCTCAATGGTTTATCAGCATGGATAAAAAATCCTTGCGTCAGAAAGCCTTAGAAGAAATTCGAAATGTCCGATGGGTGCCCGGCTGGGGTGAACAAAGAATCTATTCCATGATTGAAAACCGTCCGGAATGGTGTATTTCTCGTCAAAGAACTTGGGGAGTTCCGATAACATTATTCACTCATAAAGAAACCGGAGAGCTTCACCCTGATACACTTGAAATCATGGAAAAAGTGGCAAAACTGATGGAAAAATCAGGAATTGATGCCTGGTTTGATACCGACGCTCATGATTTAATTGATGATGCTGATGATTACGATAAAACCATGGATGTTCTTGATGTCTGGTTTGATTCCGGAGTGAGTCATTTTGCTGTTTTATCAGCTCGTGATAATTTGTCTGAACCGGCTGATTTGTATTTGGAAGGTTCAGATCAACACCGTGGTTGGTTTCACTCATCATTATTAACCGGAGTGGCTATAAATGAGCATTCTCCATACAGACAAGTTCTTACTCATGGCTATGTTGTTGATAAGGATGGTCGAAAAATGTCTAAATCGTTGGGTAATTTTATTTCACTCAAACAGATTGTCGATAATTATGGTGCAGATATTTTACGTTTATGGTGTGCTTCTTCCGACTATACCAAAGAAATTAGTATATCCGATGAAATTATGAAGCGAGTTTCGGATGGCTATCGTCGAATCAGAAATACAGCCCGATTTTTAATGGGAAATCTGCATGGATTTGATGAAAAGACGGATATGTTAGAAGTAAATGAATTAACTCTTTTGGATCAATGGGCGGTCAATCAGGCTGTGCAACTTCAGAAAGAAGTGATACAAGATTACGAGAATTATCAGTTCCATCAAATTTATCAAAAGGTTCATCATTTCTGTTCGCAGGAAATGGGGGCGTTTTATCTGGATGTGTTAAAAGATCGACTTTATACCGCGAAATCGGACTCAAAAGCTCGAAAATCAGCTCAAACTGCCATGCATCATATTTTGCAAGCAATGATTCGCTGGATTACGCCAATTATTACTTACACCGCTGATGAAATCTGGACATTGTTAGGGCACGAGAAAAGCGTGTTATTTGAACAGTGGTATGAACTTCCTGAGGTGAAATCAAACTCACAATGGGGTGATAGCAATTGGCATTTGATTCAACAAATTAAAGATGCAAACTCTAAACTCTTAGAACAAATGCGAACCAAAGGTGAAATCGGTTCATCGCTGGATGCCTCTGTAAAAATTTACCTGAAAGATGAAATGATGAGCAAACTTTCCTCCATTAATGAAGAGTTGAGATTTGTTTTAATCACATCAGCAGCGGAATTTTTGCCTGAAGCTGAAAAAGCCGATTCAGCTGTAGAGTGCAAACTGGAAACCGGAGTAGTCCATATTCTTGCAGAGACGGCGAATGGTGAAAAGTGTATTCGTTGTTGGCATAAACGTGAAGATGTCGGAAGCTATTCAGAACACCCTGAGCTTTGTGGACGCTGCATTGAAAATATCGAAGGTGATGGCGAGCAAAGATATTATGCCTGATAATCATTTACAGAAATCAGGTTTGTGGTGGCTTGGTCTGAGCGCGATTGTTTTTGCTCTGGATCAATGGACAAAATCCATTGCTACACAATCTTTAAAATTATACGAAGCTGTAGTTGTAAATGATTATTTCAACTGGACCTTGATGCACAATAAAGGCATGGCATTCAGTTTGTTAGCCAATCAATCCGGCTGGCAACGCTGGGCGATTGGATTCATAGCTATTTTGATTGTTTGTTTTTTATTGGTTTGGCTGAAAAAAAACAAGATAAGCCAAAAACTACTTAATATTGGCTTGGTTATGGTTATTGGTGGTGCGTTAGGTAATATTTACGACCGTATGGTTTTAGGTTATGTGATTGATTTTATAGAAATTCACTATAATGATTATTACTGGCCGTCATTTAATGTCGCCGATACTGCAATTAGCTTTGGTGCATTCTTTTTAATTCTCGATTTGATAATCAATAAAGACGATGAAAGTCAATCTGGCAAATCCTAGAGGCTTCTGTGCCGGAGTTGACCGAGCCATTGAAATCGTCAACCGAGCCATAGAGTTGTTTGGTTCTCCGATTTATGTCAAACACGAAGTGGTGCATAATCGCTTTGTAGTGAATAATCTAAAAGCCAAAGGAGCGATATTTGTTGAAGAGTTAGACGAGATACCGGATGACAATATTGTGATATTTTCAGCTCATGGTGTTTCACAGCAAGTTCGTAGAACGGCAAAAAGACGAGGGTTACAGGTTTTTGATGCAACCTGTCCGTTAGTGACCAAGGTTCACATGGAAGTCATTCGCTATTGCAAAAACGGTTTCAATTTGATTTTGATTGGTCACGAAGGCCATCCTGAAGTGGAAGGAACAGTCGGACAATGGAACAAGGATTTAAGTTCGGGAGATGTTTTTATTGTGGAATCCGTTGAAGATGTCGAAAACTTGAAGCTCGATGAAACTCAAAAACTCGCCTATGTTTCTCAAACCACACTGTCTTTAGATGATACAGCTGATGTTATTTCCGCATTAAAAAGTCGTTTTCCGCATATTCAAGGTCCAAAACATGATGATATTTGCTATGCAACGCAAAACCGCCAGTTGGCTGTTAAAGAGTTAGCCAATGATTGTGATTTGGTTTTAGTTGTTGGTAGTGTCAACAGTTCAAACTCCAATCGTTTGCATGAACTGGCTGAAAGACAAGGGGTTAAAGCCTACTTAATTGATGATGCGCAATGCATTGATAAATCCTGGCTTGAAGGCGTTGAAACAATCGGTATTACCGCCGGAGCATCTGCTCCTGAAAAATTGGTTCAGGATGTGGTGGCTTTTTTAGTCAACAATAGCGAGAAAATAGTTATCAATGAACTCCACGGTGAACCCGAAAACATGGAGTTCGCCTTACCAAAAGGGCTGAGATTAAATATTAAGAGCCATTAAATACCGCTCATCTGTTGTTTTAGACCATTCGTCAATTCTCTTTGATTTCCAAATTGTTATTTACTTTTTGATGTGCATAATCAAGAATATGTTTGTGTAACAAACTTATTTAAATATTATGAAATACAAATCAAATCATTCGTATCGGTATTGTAGAAAAAGATTTATCAGTAGCAAGAATAAAGGTTTTACTTTGTTTGAAATGGCGATTGCTCTTCTTATCGTCGGTATCTTATTGTCTTATGCAATTCCATCATATAGAGAATTTGGTTTGAGGCAAAAAGTTACTAATGAGGCTAATGAGTTGTTAGGCGACTTAATGTATGCCCGCGTGACAGCTGTCAAGGAAGGACAAAGTGTTTCAGTCGTGTCAACGAATGGAAACGATTGGTCGGATGGGTGGACAATAACTTTAATGGCAAATAATTTAGTATTGAGACAAAAACAGTCTATAAGCAGATCTATTAATGTTACAGGAGTCGGAGACTCTGTCGTGTTCAGTAGTTTAGGTTCCGCTTCAACGACAAATAATATAGTGGTATCTCATGCAGATGTTACTCAATCTGTGGCTTTAAATGTTGCTGCATCTGGAATGGTGGTTTCCCGTGAACATTAATATGTATAATAGAAAAAAACAGAAAGGCTTTACATTGATTGAGGCTATGATTGCTGTAGTTGTGTTTTCATTTGGATTGCTGGGTGTGGCAGGAGTGATGACGGTTTCTATAAAGAATAATCATAATGGTTATATGCGTTCTCAAGCAGCATTTCTATCAACGTCTATGTTGGATATGATGAGACGAAACCAAATTCCTTTATGGTCAGACGGTTACAATGGAACTTATTCCGGCTATGAGAATATAACTTCTGATTGCAGTTCAGTCGCTAATAAATGTGGTCCAAATCAATTGGCACAAAGAGATGTCAAGCAATGGTCGAATATGATTACACAGCTTTTGCCAAATTCTTCAGGAACAGTAAATTGTGCATCGACCGCAGCTCCGATTTCTGCGATACCTGTTATGATACCCGACCCCGCAGAGCCTTTGCAACCCACTGATCCAGGTTATCCTTCATTACCCTTGATACCTTGTTATAATTGTGCGATTGAACCATTCAACGGATATTGTACGATTTCAATTTCTTGGACTGAGTCTAATGAAAGGTCAGCTAGCTCAATTCAAACTTACACATTGGTGGGAAAACCATGAGATTAGTTAAATATCAAAGCAGAGGATTCTCAATCATAGAATTAATGATTGCATTGACTGTTGGTCTCATTCTTATGGCAGGGCTAGTTACCGTATTTGATACAGTTTCGAATATGAATCGTATGCAAAATGGTTTGGCTAGGTTGCAAGAGAATGGCAGGTTTGCAGTTACCTCTATAAAACAAAATCTCGAACAAGCAGGATATCAATATTGTATTGGTTCGTCATTAAATGATACAAAGATTAATGATCCGGTTTATCCTCAACCATGGGTGGTTTATTCCTCAAGTCTGTCACCCGGTATGCCAACGCGATCTGATGTGAGTCAGTCGCCGGCACCCACTTCATTGACACCTTATTTAGTGGATACCGCATATTTTGTGCGTGGGCATGAATGTAATGTTGCGGGTTGTAGTCCAGCATTGAATTCCTTGGGGTCGAATACATCTTTTGCGATTCCTGATGTTGGAACCGGAGATGGAGATAGAATAGTAGATACTGATGTGCTTACATTTCGTTATATTTCCGGCGAGGGACTTCCGATAGAAAGAGTGAATACAAATTCTTCTACGGGTGTTGTTACCATAACTTTCCCAAATGGAACTGTTATACCCTCAAATACAACTGCGACACCGAGAGTTGTTATTCCCAATTGCAAGGGTGCGGCAGCGGTCTTGGATGTTGTCAGTTATAATACCTCAGCAAATCCTCCAACAGCATCTGCACTGATACCTGCTGATCCAAATCGTGTGATTAACATCAATACCGATAGTTTGCCCAGATTGTTTAATCTAAATGCTTCAACAAGCACTATTAGTTATTATGTTGCAAACGATGTGTTTGATGGAAGGGATATTCCAACATTGTATTCTGTTGAGAATGGTATTGTAAACCCAATTGTACAAGGCGTTGATCGGTTCGATGTATTGTATGGAGTGAGAACGAGAGATGGTTCTGTTTTGATTCTTGATGCAAATGGTGTTCAGGGCTTGCCAACATCACAATGTGTTCCAACTAACAGGGTTGCAGGCATTGATTTAATAAATACAGCAGGCTGTGGTTGGCGTTCGGTAGTATCAATTGAAGTTCATCTATTGCTAAATACCATATATGATAGTAGTCGTAGTGCAACTGAGCAATATGTTTATAGTATTGAGGGCACAGGGTTACAAACCCCCTCAACGTCAACTTCTGAAATTAATCACTACAAAATGCATCGTAGAGAATTTGTAACATCGGTTACGCTTAAGAATTATTAGATTATTATGAAAAATATAAATTTAAAAACAAGACAAAGTGGTGTTGCTTTAGTTGTAGGAATGATACTTCTACTCATTATTGCAATTATTGGAATTACTTCGATGAAGTCAGCTTTGTTGCAGGAAAAGATGGCAGCAGGCTTGAAGAATAGAGAGTTAGCTGATGCTGCAGCATTGAGTCAATTGGTTGAGGCTGAAAAGTATGTATATACATTATATCAAACTTCAAATGCAGTAGATGTGGGAGCAGGTAGTTTATACATGGTTGCTCCAAGAACAGATTTCTCTCAGCAATTTAGAACAACACGAAGTTTGGATCCAACTGCGAGTATAGTTGGTTTTAGTGGAATTAACGGAGAAAGTATTAATGACAAATTTGGTGGTATTCTAGATCAGGAACCACAGTTTATAATTGAATCAATTAAGGATGTTGCTAATGAAGCTACAGGAACAACTCCTTACGGAACTACTGAAGGTGAAGCTGACGGAAGTGCAGCCGGAGATGCATCAGGAGGTGGATCAAGTCAAGAATCTAGACTTGTAACATATAGAATTATTAGTAAGGCTACCGATACGACTGGCCATATTTTTTCAGCATTTGAATCTGTTATGACAGTTAAAACAAGGTAAGGAGATTAAGATGAAAATCACAAAATCAAATATAAAAATCTGCTTGTTAGTAATAACTTTAGTATTATTAACTTTGCCGGCTCATTCTGCTCCTTTGGAGTTGACGCATGAACCTCTATTTTTAAATCAGAAAGTACCACCAGCACTGGCGGTTACATTTGATGATTCAGGTAGTATGTCTTGGTCATATATGCCTGATTCGAGAAGTTTTTCAAAAAGTAAGCATAGTTATGCTTCTCCTGATTATAACTTGATGTATTATAATCCAAATATTAATTATAAACCTCCTGTTAAGGCAGACGGTACATCTTTACCTAATTCTGATTTTAATAATGCAATGAGGGACGGATACGCACCTAATGGGATGATATCAAAGATAGACCTGAGGAATTATTACAGGCCGTTTTATTACTACTACCCTGATTATGACAATAATAGGTATTCAATTAGTTATTCATCGGCAGGTCGTTCAAGTACATATAACAAAGCCTATTATTACAGATGGGTTGGTCCTTCTGATGCCAGTATATCCGATATGAGAAATCAAGACTCAAATTATCAACTTGTTGAAATCACAGGAGCTGCTGAGAAGCAAAACTTTGCAAACTGGTATTCTTACTATAATACTCGATCTAAGTTGGCTAAAGCGGCTGTTAGTTTCGCCTTTGTTAATTTTGGACCGGATTTCAAAATAGACTGGCAACAAATTAATGAGAATCGATTTGACCGCGGTACACCTCGAATGAACACATTTGAAGGGAGTCATAGAGTTGATTTTTATGATTGGCTATTTCATATTCCTGGAGATGGAAATACTCCATTGAGGCGAGCGACAAAGTATGCCGGAGAATTGTTTAGTGATAGTTATGGTGGTCAGAGTGTATATTATGATAACAATTATGGTGGAGAATTAACATGCCAACAAAACTTCCATATAGCAATTTCAGATGGTTCATGGAATTCATATGGGGGTGTTTCTGGGAATTATGATGATGGTTCGATTCAGGTTCCAGCCGAAGAAATAGGAGTACCTTACACTACGACTATTGCTAATAATTACTTATACAAAGACAATAATTCAAGCACCTTGGCTGATACAGCATTCTATTACTGGATTAAAGATTTAAAACCTGGGCTGGAAAATCATGTCCCTAGATTTATTGATGATTATACTGACAAAAATGGGAATACCATTACCGTATCTACGGGAGATGATTGGTGGGATGAGGAAGAACTATTCTGGAATCCACAAAATGACCCTGCAAACTGGCAACATATGGTGAATTTTAATATTGGCTTAGGTATTGAAGGAGGTTTTAATCGTGATACTGACTTGTTGGGGATAAAATCAGGAGCACTTAGCTGGCCAAGGACGAATAATGATACTTGCTTTCAGAGAGATTTAATAGGAAATGAGGTATTTACGAGTTGTGCTAATCATGTCTGTTATGATGGTGTTGATAGAGATACAGCTGATATAGTTGATTGTGGTGGCAATGTGTTTCCTTTAGGAGATATTCAATTATGCGTCAACACAGATCGAAATCGAATTATCAATTGTGATGACAGGATTGTTCGGAGGGTAAATGAATCTCAGGCCCGTGTCGATGATGTATGGCACTCTTCTCTAAATAGTAGAGGGGATTATTTTAGTGCAAAAAGCCCTCAAGAGTTATCTGAAGCACTGTATAAAGTTGTTGCAAATATTATTAAAAGAAAAGGACGTGCTAGTGCCGGTAGTGTATCTTCAAATATTATTTCAAACGAATCATTAGCCTATAAAACCGGATATGATACGTCTGATTGGACTGGTTTTGTAATAGCTAATGAAATCAATGAAGATGGTACATTGGGAGATGTCAAATGGGATGCTGCATGTAAATTAACTGGTGGCAAATGCCCTTCGATGGCAGGTAATCCTATTGTGGCACAAACGAGGGATCATGCCTCTAGGAAAATAATTACTTATGATTACGATTCGAAAACAACACATCCTTTCCATACAACATATATGTCAACTCTTGAAATAGATAAAATTCTTGATTCTAGCTATATAAGGTCGTTGGAGCCGCCTATAACTGACTATACAGCTGCTGCTGATAGTATCATTCATTATGTGAGAGGGGATAGGTTGTATGAAGAAAAAAATGGGGGTCAATATAGAAACAGACGAAGTTTATTAGGGGATGTAATTAACTCATCTGCAAAAATTATTCGCGGACCTGCTGAGTCATATAATGATTTATTCTGGTCTGCCGGGTCTCCTGAGAGAAATGCTGCAGATGCGGGAAATGGTTACGATAAATTTAAAGCAGATAATCAAAATAGAAATAACGTTATATTAGTTGGAGCTAACGATGGAATGCTACATGCATTTGATGCAGGCATTAATTCATCGAATGGAGGTGATGAACTTTGGGCGTATATACCCTCCAAGTCGCTACATGGCATATCTGAATATGCTAGCCCAACTTATAAACATACATCTTATGTAGATGCTGCTCCATTTGTAAAAGATGTCTTTATTAATGGACAATGGAAAACTGTTGCGTTAGGTGGGATGAGACATGGAGGCAAATTGTTTTATGCACTAGATTTAGGGGAAAGTCCTGAAGATGAACCAACCGTCTTATGGGAGTTTACAGATCAGGATGATAATGATTTAGGGTTTACTTATTCAGGTGGTGTTATAGGTCGAATCGCCTATCCTAGTGGTAGTACGACTGTAGAAAGCAAGTGGGTTGCATTCTTACCTAATGGATACAATAGCAATAGCTATAAGTCAGTTATGTATGTTGTTGATTTAGAAACTGGACAGGTATTACATAAATGGGATACTGGAATTGGAGATGTGAGTAATCCTAATGGAATGGGGTCGCCTGTAGCAGCTGATTTTGTGGTTTATGATGAAACTGATACAACAAATACATTTTACGGTTCGGATCAGGGAATAGATTTTGTATATGCAGGTGATTTACATGGAAATGTTTACAAATTTAATGTAAAAGATATATTTACACATAGTAATACAATGGAGATTTTGTATGCAGGCTCATCAGACAGACCAATAACATCTGCTCCGAGAGTTTTCACTCCAAGTGATGGTAGTGAGAATGTAATTGTTACTTTTGGAACAGGTAAATATATCGAATTACCCGACAGAGGAGTTTCAGGTCTTCCTAAACAATATATGTTTGGTCTAAAAGATTCTAGATTACCAATCACAGCCTCTTACACACTTAATGATTCACGAATTGTTGAGCAAACAATTTCTGAAAATGGGAACTATCGCGAGGTTACAGATAATCGTGTTGGCGTAGAATATAGCTGGAAAATTGAGTTGCCTGAAGATGGTGAAAGAATAGTGAATAGTTTTGGCAGAAACAATCAGGCAAAAGTGTTAATTGCAGCTTCAATTATTCCGAATGGAGATAATCCATGCTTACCAGGAGGTAAAAGTTGGATCATGATTCTTGATGCCAGAACAGGAGCTACACCGGTATCAGGAAGATTATTAAATAATGGTAATAGTGATGGTATTCTAATATCAGATATCGTTGTCGGAAACCCTGAGGTTCTTACTACACCCGGTGGGAATCAGTCTTTCTTGATAATTGATGGTATAGATGATGCAAATACAATTCCACCTATTGTTTTAAACTCAGGTGAGAAATGGCGTCGAAGAAGCTGGCATAGAATTAATTTTTACTAGTGAGGTAAAGAAATGTTTATTAAAGAAGCAATACTATTGCTGTTGGTTTGTTCGGTCTCAATGGCACAAACTGATGGTTTTTATAGAACTGATAATTTCACCGCATGGAAAGTGGTAAAGGCAAATAAAAAGGAACAGTACCTTGAACTTTTATCTGTAGATGACTTGGAGCCTCGTTTTTTTAGCCCGATTTGTATGAAGGATAATAGGATGATTTTCAAATATGAATTATTAGGACATGATGATTCCTTTTATGATAAGGATGCCAAAGTTAAAGATATTGATTTCTTAAACAGAAGTATATACTCAAACGTAGTGTTTGCATTAAAAATTGATATCGAAGAAGATAACGATTTTAATGGAAACCCTGATGAAGAGTATAATAGAATTTGTAAAGAGAATAATTCACAAAGATTTACTACGGAATACCGTTCAAAACGAGGGATGGCATACCATGGAGTAATTAAATATGTAGGTGATTCCTCTATCCAACCTCAATATTAAGATAGTGCAAAATATGAAAAAGTATAATAAAGGTTTTACTTTGATTGAGTTAATGATTGTTGTTGTAATCATAGGTTTGATTATGGCTTATGCTATACCATCATATCAAAGACAGGTTATTGTCTCGAAACGTACAGAAGCACAGAATGCCATTATGCAAATCGCTGCTGCCGAAGAAAAACATAATGGGGTATGTAATATATACACAACAACAATAAATGGCTCAGGAAATGATTGTAACAGCTTGGGGCTGGGAGGGGCACAGTTTATGACCTCCAGTAATTATACATTCAATGTTGCTGTTGATGCCGCTGTCGGATATACCATTAGTGGAGTTGCTAGAGCAGGAAGTACTCAAGTCAATGATAATTTTGGTGTGAATTGTACTACATTGCAACTCAATTCTCTGGGACAAAAATTACCATTAGACTGCTGGCAATAAAACGGGACATTATAAACTATAAAATTTTTTTATCCCCTCGCTCTAGAGTGTGGTTTCGATTGATTGATTCTGCACTCTTTTTTTTTTATCTACCGGAATTTTTAAGCAATCTTTGTTTGTCTCGTCCCCAGTCACGGTCTTTTTCAGTCATGCGTTTGTCGTGAACATTTTTACCTTTAGCTAATGAAATCTGCACTTTAATCTTTCCTGATTTCCAGTAAAGTTTGCGAGGAACAATCGTCAATCCTTTTTGTTCAACCGCTCCAATCAAACGAGCAATTTCCTTTTTGTGCAATAAAAGTTTTCTGGCGCGCATGGGTTCTGCAACAATATGGGTTGAAGTACTGGATAAAGGTGTGATAAGAGTCCCAACCAGTTGTGCTTCATGATTGCGGATAAAGACATAAGACTCATTAAATTGAACCTTTCCTTGTCGCAGACTTTTGACTTCCCAGCCCTGAAGAGAAATTCCGGCTTCTAAATCTTCCAGAAAAGTGTATTCAAAACCGGCTTTTTTATTGACGGCGATGACATTCGACGGTGTTTGTTTTTTTTTCTTTCCCATGTGGAGAATTCTACAAAAATAACTAATAAATTGCACACCTATTGTGTAGAATAAAACACTTTCATCAAGCAGTTATCCTGCAAAATGCACACAGTAAACCGACAAGCAATCGTTCGACACAAAGCTGAAAAAATGTTTCATCTGGTCAATGATATAATGTCCTATCCGCAATTTCTCAAGTGGTGTCATGATTCTCACTTGCTGGAGCATTCAGAAAGTCATATGCTTGCCGGTATGACGGTGAGTCTTGCAGGGATTAAACAAAACTTCACCACACAGAATATTTTTTCTCGTGATGGTGACAATTTGAGGATTGATCTGAGTTTGTATAAAGGTCCGTTTGATAAACTTTCGGGCTATTGGTTTTTTACCCATTTGAATGATGAAGCCAGCAAAATTGAACTGCACATGGACTTTCATTTCAAATCCGGGTTTTTAAATTCGGCTTTTAAACGAGCCTTTGGTAAAATTGCACAACAACTCGTTTCAGACTTCGTAAATCAGGCAAATAAGGTGTATCTATGATCAATGTTGAGGTTGCTTATGCACTTCCGGAGAAACAGGAAATTATTAAACTGCAAGTAAACAAGAAAACAACAATCGAACAAGCGATTAAGCAATCAGGATTGCTAGAGGTGTATACTGCTATTGACTTGTTCTCTGAAGATTCAGCTAATAAGGTTGGAATTTTCAGTCAAATTAAATCTCTGGATGAAATCGTTAATGACGGAGATCGCATTGAAATTTATCGCCCTTTAATCGCTGATCCGAAAGAAGTCAGAAAAAAACGAGCCGAACAACAAAGAGAACAAGGAATTGTGAAGTGAATTATAGCTGCTAAAATAAATTTAGTATGACAATTGATTGCTAGAGGAATTATAGATGCTGAAATAAATTCAGCATGACCGTGATTGTTAATTGTTAGATGGATGATAGATACTGGAATGAATTCAGCATGATTGTATAATATTACTTGTTAGCTTGGTCATCCTGAACTTGTTTCAGGATCTGAATGATATTGAATCTGTTTTTGACTCGAATGTTAAGATAGGATTGTAAACAGACATAGAAAATCGGAACAATGAGAAAAGGATTTGTATATATTTTGACAAATTACAAAAACTCTGTACTTTACATCGGAGTTACTTCAAATCTTGTGAAAAGGATTTATGAGCACAAATTTAAATTAGATGACTCATTTACAAAAAAATACAATTTGGCAAAACTGGTGTATTATGAAGTATTTGACGATATTAAATCTGCTATTGAAAGAGAAAAGCAACTCAAGAACTGGCATCGTGAATGGAAAATTAATTTGATTAGTGATTTTAATAAGACGTGGAAAGACTTATATGAATCGATTATATAATCAAAGATGCTGAAATAAATTCAGCATGACTGGAAATTGTGAAGTGAATTATAGCTGCTGAAATAAATTCATCAAGATGGATTATTGCAAAGTGAATTATAGATGTTAAACTAAATTCAGGATGACGATGAGAGCTTAGATTAAAGCACCTTCACAAAAGAGTTTTTCAACAATTTCAAGGTCGGTTTTAGTCAGTTTTGAAAGCATTTCAGAAGAAATAGTTTGTTCATTACAAATCAGTTGTGCAAGTCTTAAACTGCAATCAAATTCTGTTCCATTAACGAATAATATCGCATTATCACCTTGAGCGAAATAGCAAGTTTTGCTGAATGGTGATGTTTTTAAATTCAGTTTTTGGTTGAATTCCTCAGATTCTTTGTATTCATTGAATTCATAAAAAAGGCTTCTGTATTCGGTAAGATATTTTCCAAACCAAGAGATTAAATTCATGTTTTCAAAAGATAAATTGTCCAATAGGATATTTTTTACAGCTGATAAATCGTCTTGAGTTATTTCCCCCTTTAAAGGTTGAGACTGAAATTGAGGCTCAACAAAACGATTATTATCTGACAAAGTTTGTGCCAAACTATCAACAAACGAAACACTTAGTTCAGATGCTGATGGTGTCCTCATACCAATGGAACAGGTGACACAATCATCTGAGCTGATGATTCCATAATGAGCGTATTCCGGTGGTAAATACAAAATATCTCCCGGGTTGAGATTGTATTCGGTGTCGTATTGAAAATCGGACATAAGTTTCAATGCTTGGTCAGGAAGTAAATCCGGATTTAGAATTTTGTTGTTCGAAAACTTCCAAAGTCTTTGTCCTTCAACCTGTAACAAAAACACATCATAATGATCAGTATGAGGCCCAACGGTCCCGCCAACTGAGCCACAACTCAGCATAATGTCATCGAATATCCAGTTGCGGATAAAATCAAAATGTTGCAGAATTTTTCGACTTAACGGATACCATTTGTCGATGTCGGAAACTAAAAGATTCCAGGTTTCATTCGTGAGTTCTTTAAAGTCTTCATGCGAGAAAGGACCATATTCAACATCATAATTTGTTTCTGAGTTTTTGAATACAATTCTCGATTGAATATCTTCATCACAGCTTAACTTAATCAGTTGTTGTTTGTCAGGAAAGCAGGAAACAAAATCATCAGTATCAACTGCATTTTTAATCAATAAGGGCTTTTGATGCCAATAATCGCATAAGAATTCTTCCTTGCTGACTGAGCAATTTCTAAATAAGTTCAGTTTGTTCAATGGCGTAACCTAAATATGTTGCAGGAGTGAGTTTTAACAATTCGTCTTTGGCTTCATCGGGAAGTGTCAATCCGGTAATGAATGCATGAATGCTTTGTTGATTGACCTTTGTTCCACGAGTCAACTCTTTGAGTTTTTCGTAAGCACTTTCAACACCATAACGACGCATCACCGTTTGAATTGGTTCTGCCAAAAGTTCCCAATTGTTATCTAAATCAGCTAACATGGCATCAGGGTTGAGTTCCAGTTTACTCAGACCTTTGCTGAGTGAAGACCAGGCAATCATGCAATGCCCGATTGCAGTTCCGATAGAACGAAGAACAGTTGAGTCTGTTAAGTCACGCTGGAAACGCGAAATTGGTAATTTTTCAGCCAAATGTTGCATCAAAGCATTTGCCAATCCGAGGTTGCCTTCCGCATTTTCAAAATCAATCGGATTGACTTTATGCGGCATGGTTGATGAACCAACTTCGCCTTTGATGACTTTTTGTTTGAAATAATTGATAGAAATATATCCCCAAATATCTCTGCATAAATCAATCAATATCACATTGATACGAATCAGTGCGTGAAAATATTCGGCTATATAATCATGTGGTTCGATTTGTGTGGTGTAAGGGTTGAAACTGAGATGCAACTCTTCTACAAACTCCTGAGCCAGTTTCATCCAATCCACATTAGGATAAGCCACGCGATGAGCATTATAATTGCCAACGGCACCATTGATTTTTCCAAGAATATCAATGTTTTCCAATTGCAACAATTGTCTTTGCAAACGATAAACAACATTCGCCAATTCTTTACCCATAGTGGTTGGAGTTGCCGGTTGTCCGTGAGTTCGTGACATCATCGGCTGGTGCGCATATTGCTGGGACATTGTTGATAAATCATCAGTCACTTGATACAGCATTGGTAATATCAACATGTCACGACCTTGAGAAAGCATCAAAGCATAAGATAAATTGTTAATATCTTCAGATGTGCAGGCAAAATGCGTGAATTCTGACGATTTTGCCAATTGACTGTTTTTAGCTAATTCTTCCTTGATGTAGTATTCAACCGCTTTGACATCATGGTTGGTAATGCTTTCAATGGCCTTGACTCTTTCCGCATGAGTTTCATCGAAGTGATCATGAATGCTCAATAGCCAGTCAATATCATCGTTTGAAAATTCTTTTAATTCCGTGATATTCTCTTCATGGGATAGTTTGATTAACCATCTTAATTCAACGAAAAGTCTGTTTTTTATGAGTCCGTATTCGCTGAAAATTTCCTGAAGATTTTCAGTTTTGCTCTGATAGCGACCGTCAACCGGTGTCACTGCGGTGATTGTTGATTTAGCCATGATTTTATTTTTTTTCAGAAGTCGCAATTATACTTTAATTGCGCTGATTTTTGGAACATTATTCAAACTCCAGTGTTGAATCGCATGGTTCCAGAATTGTTCCAGCGTCTTTGGTTTTTCGATAAAAGGTTGCTGCTTTAAGTGATTATGGACAAACAACAATGTTTCAATAGGGTTTTCATTTTCAATGGTTTGAGCAAATGTTTGTTTGCTGAGTTTTTGTCCTTGGT
>JAGRJP010000107.1 GCA_020442665.1 Lysobacterales bacterium | reverse complement strand
AAGCTATGGGCAACCGCATTTACGGCTGTGATGACTGCCAAATGGTTTGTCCATGGAACAAGTTCACCTGCGAATCGCAAACACTGGACTTCATGCCCCGACATCAATTTGATGAACCTGATATTGAGGATTTGTTATCATGGGATGAAAAAACATTCTTAAAAAATACCGAAGGTTCGCCGATTCGGCGAATTGGTTTTGAATCTTGGCAAAGGAATTTGAGAATAGCTAAAAAGAATTCTGAGTTATAGTTTTAGATTATATCTATAGTCGTGCCGTTATTTCAGCATCTTTTCTTTGTTACTTTTACTCGTGTAAAAGTAACTCAAAAGCACGCCCCAAACTCTCAGCCTTTGGCTACCCTCAATATTTTCTTAAATTTGGCGTTTGCAAAAAATCACATTGCAAGCAATGTTCAAACACTTGCAAACTTATTTCCAAATTTTTCAAAAATATCTCGGTGAGAGTTAAGGGAGGTTATTCCTTCGTTGGAATTTTTATTGCAGTACAATAAATCTGTAATGTCTAAATCTTAATGAACCATATATAGATTTTCCCAACTACGAAATTTGTTGTGCTTTTAACGATTTCTATAAGACTGGAATCTACAACTGAAGATGCGAGAAAATGTCTAGTTGCAGCACGCACTTTTGGTATATCGAGAAACACCATAAATCTAAGTGCTTTTGTTACATCAATTGGAGATTTCGATTTTCCTTTACTAAGTGCATCCAGATCCTTTTCTATCCCCTTTCGTTGAGCCGAACCATAGACCTCACCCTGATTGATTGGAATGACACACTTTACTTCTACCACAACAGAGAACGGTGATGATAGTTCAATATCAAATCCGTTTGCATTAGGCTTCGTTAAGTCAATTTGACTCCGAATTGCACTCATTTGCTTTGCATCAAAATGCAATGCCGCCCCTAGCATCTCCGCAAAAACACTCGTAAGTTTCAACGTAAGTATGTTGTTGATATCCGATAGCGCCAGCTTAAACTTCAGAAAGCCGGTAATATCCAACTTGCTGTAATAATCGATAGCAGGAAGATCGAATTGCTCAGTTAAAAACTCATTAATTCTAGCCTGAAGGGCTTTTTCTCGACTATACTCCGACATAGACATACTTTTGTGTTAGGTAGTGTATTGATTTCTTAACAAGTGGAACGACGATTTAAACGCTCAATCATATAATTTGCTCCGTTTTTTCTTAAGTTAAGTTTAAGAGAACTCAATTAACCAGTCAAACAAACTCTGATTTAATATACAACTGGAAAGCAGCTTATTCCTTTAACTCTCAACTAAGCAAACCGCAAGAATGAGGAGTTTTAAAACTTTTTCGATGTGAGTCCAAATACTTTGTGCCTACCTGTAGGTGACAAAACTTTATTTTTCCTCAGAAGTCATTTTTTTCGCAATCTGTTTTAACAAATTCTGATAAATCTCCTCATCAACTTTGATGACTTGAGATAAATTCTGTATCTGCAAATCCAAGTCAGCAATTTCCTGTTCGGTTTGAGGGATTAATACCGAATTGCTTTGATGCTGACGTTCGAGTTTTAATTGTAGAAATAATTTATACTCAAACAACCATTTAGGGTTGAGTTCGTTTTGAGCCTGTGAAAACCATTTATCGGCAAGTTCTTGCCTTTCCATCAGAAAATAGGTGTATGCCAGAGATAGTGCCGCAATCGCTTTGGACTGTTCATCGCTTTCTTCATTATTGACAACTTCGGTTGCCGGTTCTATGGCTTGGATGTAGTTTTGATTGAAATAGAGAGACAGAGATAAGTATGCTAAATTCAGTGGTTGTTTATAAATAAAATTGCCTTTTTGAGCAATGGTTCTTGATTGTTTGAAAAAATCTTCTGCATTTTTCCAATCACCTTGGCGAGCTGCATTCATGCCCTTATACAAATAGGCTACACTTTGTGTTTTTGTGTTTTTCATGACCTCCAGATAGTTCAATAAAGTGT
>JAGRJP010000106.1 GCA_020442665.1 Lysobacterales bacterium | reverse complement strand
GAGCTTAGGAAAAACTATCCAAATTTAACCGTTTTAGAGAATCAAAGATGGATTGACCAAGAAAAATTCATCACTTCCGCAGGAATTTCAGCAGGAATAGATATGAGTTTGTACATAGTGAGTCAGATTTATGGAATTCAAATAGCAGAAAAAACCGCACGACAAATGGAATATGATTGGATAAAAACCTCCTAAAAGCATTATAAATTAATACCAAAAGTTATAAATTAGAACTTTTACTCTTATTTAGTTACTCGATTCACTCTTCAGCTGCATACTCTATCGCATTCACAACAGAGGCTTTTATGCGTTTAAGGTTCGGTCTTTTAACATTTCTAATTATTTTTCTTAGCAGCTGTGCTATTTATGGTGGCTATACGGGTAAACACTCTCGCTCAACTAGTTTGGTGCAATTTCTCTATCCCGATGGAGATTTACCCATGCAAGATTTACCAAATCCTGTATTAAATTTACCTCTAAAAGTGGGGTTAGCTTTTGTTCCAGCTTCACGGGATTTGGTTTTTTCTCAATCATACAAAACACAAATGCTTGAAGATATTAAATCAGCTTTTGAGTCCAGAGTCTATATTGATGAAATTACCGTTATACCTGAAATATACCTCCGACAAGAAAGCGGCTTTAACGCTTTGGAACAAATCAAACGTCTTTACAGTTTGGATGTCATTGCATTAGTGTCCTATGATCAAACCACATATCGGGATGATAATGTTTTATCACTGAGTTATTTAACCGTTGTCGGTGCTTATATTTTCCCGGGAACCAGTTATGAGGTCAATACGCTGATTGATTTAGCAGTCATTGACATTGAATCACATAGTATATTATTTCGTTCAGCAGGAACCAGTGGTGGCAAAGGAGCAACCACTTTGGTCGGCAAAAACCGAGCTTTTCGTAAAAAGCAGAGCGGCGGATTTGAACAGGCTATGCAACAAATGCATTATAATTTGCAAGTCGAACTTGGCAAATTTGAACAAAGACTAAGAGAAAGAAAACCCAATGAAAAAATACAAGTCAAACATCGCCAAGGTTATAGTGGTGGATCAATTCCTTTAAGTTTATTGTTACTACTCGCAATGCTTTCACTGGTTAAAAAAGCTCATGCAAGAAAAAAATACTGACTTCAGATTATTCTATGGTGTCGTGGTGATTGGGTTCATCACGACATTGATGCTATTTGAAGAGTTGGATCGTTTTTACTATGACAAGAATCACCCATTACAAGTGTGGAGGTTGATAACATCTCACTTTGTGCATTTTGATTCCGTTCACATGCTATCAAATATGTTTGCCTATGGGTTGATGCTTTACTTGTTCCCGACAACACTTAAACAACAAATTTTAGCTGTTACATTTGCAATGATAGCTATAAACGGATATTTAATATTTTCAAATGTCATAGTCTATGCCGGTTTTTCTGGTCTAGTTTATACCATTCCCGGAATTGCACTGGGCAGTTTTCTACAACAAAAAAGATATCAGCATAGCATCATAATGTTAGTAATTTTGTTCACTTATATTTTTCTGATTTCACCACAAACACACAACGGAAATATCACTTGGCAACCCAACAAAAAAGCCCATCTTATTGGGCTCTTTAGCGGTATGTCTGCATATTATTTTGAAACTATTAAATTAATTCAGGAATTAAATTATAATAAAAAAAATTTATGTCACTGAATACATGCTTCTTACAATAATAACCTAGATATAACCATTTCATCAAAAATGAATTCTTCTAACAAAGACAAACTAATTCAATTACGCAGATTTCTTCATCAGAATCCTGAGCTCTCAGGAAACGAAACGATGACTGCTAAAAAAATCAAGAACTTCATAGAAGACTATAATCCAGATGAAGTGATCGAATCTATTGGGGGTGAGGGTCTGGCTTTTATATTTCATGGTAAGAAGGCAGGCAAAACTTTAATGTTACGTGCCGACCTTGATGCGCTCCCAATTTGTGAAAAGAATGCTTTTTCACACAAATCAGTCACTAATGGTGTATCGCACAAATGTGGACATGACGGCCACATGGCGATACTTTCCGGAGTGGCTACTCAATTACAATCTAACAGAGTAACATCCGGCAAACTGGTTTTACTATTTCAACCAT
>JAGRJP010000105.1 GCA_020442665.1 Lysobacterales bacterium | reverse complement strand
TGTTGTTTCTAAGATTTTTAAATAATTAGAACAGTACTTAAAAAGAAATAAGATTTATTTTTCTATAGAGCGTTGCGAGAAGCGCGCTCTTAACTTAAGAGGCAACGGTAATGGCCGATCAAAAAATTAGAATAAGATTAAAGGCATTTGATCATAAGTTAATTGATCAATCTGCTGGAAGAATTGTTGAGACTGCAAAGCGCACAGGTGCTCAGGTGAAGGGTCCTATTCCTTTACCGACACGTATTGAGCGTTTTACGGTTTTGATATCTCCACATGTTAATAAAGATGCTCGTGATCAATATGAAATGAGAACGCACAAGCGTTTAGTTGATATTGTTGATCCTAACGATAAAACAGTAGATGCACTAATGAAATTAGATTTGGCAGCTGGTGTTGATGTTCAAATTCAATTATCTTAGAGGGTGTAAAAATGACTATTGGAATCATCGGACATAAAGTTGGAATGACTAGAGTTTTTAATGAAGATGGAAACTCAACTCCTGTAACAGTAATTAGCGTATCAGACAACACAGTTTCACAAGTAAAAACAGTTGAAACAGATGGTTATAATGCGATTCAAATTTCAACAGGCACAATAAAATCATCAAAAGTAAGCAAGCCTCAAGCTGGTCATTATGCAAAAGCTGGTGTTGAAGCTGGTAGTTTTGTCATGGAATTCAGAACAGACGATTCTTTTGAAGTTGGTGCTAAGTTGGATATCGCCATGTTTGAAGCGGGTCAGGCTGTTGATGTTAGCGGAAGATCTAAAGGTAAAGGCTTTCAAGGTCCAATCAAACGCTATAACTTCAGAACTCAAGATGCTA
The DNA here is from genome assembly GCA_020442665.1 of Lysobacterales bacterium. Taxonomy (GTDB): domain Bacteria; phylum Pseudomonadota; class Gammaproteobacteria; order Xanthomonadales; family Marinicellaceae; genus NORP309. The sequence goes on along the minus strand of JAGRJP010000105.1, from coordinate 3,016 downwards.
CACATGGTAACTCAGTTTCACATAGAGCGCCAGGTTCAATCGGACAATGCCAAACTCCAGGTCGAGTTTTCAAAGGTAAAAAAATGGCCGGTCACATGGGTGACAGAAATGTTACTACACAAAACCTTGAAATAGTTAGAGTGGATTCTGAAAAAGGATTGATTCTAATTAAAGGTGCTGTACCCGGTGCGAAACAGTCACGTGTAATTATTAAACCGGCTGTGAAAGCATAAGGAGAGTATGATGGAAATTAAAGTAGCGGGCAAAAAATCAAAAATTGAAGTATCTGATGAAGTTTTTAACAGAGACTTTTCAGAAGCACTGGTTCATCAAGTCGTCACTGCTTATCTAGCAGGTGGCAGAGCCGGTACAAAAGCTCAAAAAAGTCGCTCTGATGTGAGTGGTGGTGGTAAGAAACCTTTTAAACAAAAAGGTACCGGTCGTGCGCGTGCGGGAACAATCCGCAGCCCGATTTGGGTTGGTGGTGGTAAAACATTTGCTGCGACACCGCGCGATCATTCACAAAAAGTGAATAAAAAAATGTATAGAGCCGGTATGAAATCAATTCTTTCAGAATTGACTCGTACAGAACGTCTAGTCTTTGTTAATAGTATTGATATCAAAGACGCAAAAACAAAAGATGCAGTTAAATTTTTAGCAAAACACGATATGAAAAGCGGAACAATCGTTGTTGACGAACTAGACAGTAATGTTTTATTGGCAACAAGAAATATTCCGAATGTTTATGTGACTGATGTTAAATCGTTAGATCCTGTCTCACTTGTTTCATCTGAGAAGGTTGTTATGACAATGGCTGCGGCAGAAAAAGTTCAGGAGTGGTTAGCATGAGTTTAAATAATTTTTACAATACTTTATTGTCACCAGTTATCTCAGAAAAGAGTAACAGGGTTGGTGAACAATCAAACCAATATGTATTTAAAGTAGCCGTGTCTTCAAATAAAACTGATGTTAAAACAGCAGTCGAAAAACTTTTTGAAGTAAAAGTTGAAGATGTAAAAATCCTGAAGGTCAAAGGAAAAACTAAATCCTTTAGAGGTAAGCCTGGAAAAAGACCAGACTGGAAAAAGGCTTATGTAAGAGTGCAACAAGGTCAAATGATTGACTTTGGTGTCGCAGAATAATCTGGAGTAGATAATGGCAATTGTAGTATTAAAACCAACTTCACCGGGGCGCAGAAACTCAGCAAAAGTTCTGAGAAAAGGCCTGCACAAAGGAAGCCCATACGAAGCTCTGGTTGAGAAAAAATCGAAAACAGGTGGAAGAAATAATTTTGGACGTATAACCACACGTCATAAAGGTGGTGGTCATAAACAACGTTATAGAATTATTGATTTCAAACGTACTAAAGAATCTATCAGTGCAAAAGTTGAAAGAATCGAATATGATCCGAATCGCACTGCGTATATTGCTTTGATTTGTTATGAAGACGGACAAAGAAGTTACATTATCGCTCCTAAAGGTTTAGAAGCCGGAATGAGTGTTGTTTCTGGAAACAATGCTCCAATTAAGTTAGGAAATACGCTTCCGTTGAGCAATATTCCATTAGGTTCAGTGGTTCATTGTATTGAAATGAAACCGGGTAAAGGTGCGCAATTAGCAAGAAGTGCCGGAACAAGTGCACAATTAGTTGCTCGCGCCGGTACCTATGCAACTTTAAGGTTGCGTTCCGGAGAAATGCGTAAGGTTCCTGTTAGTTGCAGAGCCACTTTAGGTGAGGTTTCAAACGGAGAGCACAACCTAGAGAAAATCGGTAAAGCTGGTGCAAGTCGCTGGAGAGGTGTAAGACCTACAGTTCGCGGTGTTGCAATGAACCCGGTAGACCATCCACACGGTGGTGGTGAAGGAAGAACCTCTGGTGGTCGTCATCCTGTAACTCCATGGGGTGTTAAGACCAAAGGTTATAAGACTAGAAAGAATAAACGTACAGATCAATATATTGTACGTCGTAGAAATAAAAAATAGGTAAGCAGATATGCCACGTTCTTTAAAAAAAGGTCCACACGTTGACCATCATTTAATGAAAAAAGTTCTCAAGGCAATAGATGAGAACAGTAAGCGTCCGATTCAGACTTGGTCAAGAAGATCTATGATTCTACCTGAAATGGTAGGCTTGACAATAGCCGTTCACAATGGCAAACAGCATGTCCCTGTATTGGTAACTGAAGAGATGGTAGGTCATAAGTTAGGTGAATTTTCGCCAACTCGCACCTTTAAAGGTCATGCGGCTGATAAAAAAGCTAAGAAAAGATAGGTGATGATGATGGAAGTTACAGCAAAACATATGAGAGCAGCAATTTCCGCACAAAAAGTGCGCTTAATTGCTAATCAAATCAGAGGTATGCAAGTTGAGGAAGCTGAAAAATTACTTTCTTTTAGCCCTAAAAAAGCAGCCCATCTGGTGAAAAAAGTACTTATGTCAGCAGTAGCAAATGCTGAACATAACGAAGGTCTGGATGTCGATGATTTGTTTATCAGTACAATCATGGTTGATGAAGGTCCGACTTTGAAACGTGGTAGAGCGCGTGCCAAAGGAAGAGGAACCAGAATATTAAAAAGAACTAGCCACATCACTGTAAAAGTGGCTGAAGCATCGTAAGGGTAGAGTTATGGGTCAAAAAGTACATCCAATAGGAATTAGGCTGGGTATTTCAAAACCTTGGAATGCACGTTGGTATGCCGAACAAGGTGATTTTTCAGATCAACTGATTAAAGATATCAAAGTAAGAAAATACCTGAGAAAAGAACTTGCAAATGCTTCGGTTTCAAAAATTGAAATTGAAAGACCTGCAAAAAATGCTCGTATTACAATTCATACAGCCAGACCGGGTATTGTGATTGGTAAGAAAGGTGAGGACATCGAAAAATTGAAGCATGCAGTTTCAAAAATTATGGGTGTTCCCACGCATGTAAACGTTGCAGAAATAAGAAAACCTGAATTAGATGCCCAGTTAATAGCTGATAATATAGCGCAACAGTTAGAAAAGAGAATAATGTT
>JAGRJP010000104.1:2184-2602 GCA_020442665.1 Lysobacterales bacterium | reverse complement strand
CTTTCATCATCCGTTGCTACAATAATTTCATTGGCATCAATTTGAGAAGCAGACTCCAAAGCCCAAAGTATCAGTGGCTTTCCTGCTATCTCCAACAATGGCTTTCCGGGTAAACGTGTAGATGCGTATCTGGCAGGTAAGCAAATAACGATATTTTCACTCATGATATTTTACTTTCAATTAAATCAATAACCTGATGTTTTGTTTCATCTTTAACTTCAAGTTTAAGAACAACCACCCAAACATTTTCCAATTGCATCTCAGCGCATTTTACTGCGTCCTTTTCAGTGATAAAGATTGGATTATCATTATTAAAATCAAAATGCTTCTCTGTTAATTTTTCATGATCATTCAAAGGATGTTTGACGATTGCTAACCCACAATCAGCCAGCATATTAAAGAAACTATCGGGATGAGC
>JAGRJP010000104.1:0-2095 GCA_020442665.1 Lysobacterales bacterium | reverse complement strand
CGTGTATCACCTAATGCATAGACCAATAAAGGAGCATAGTCAAAATAATGACTGTCTAACCTTTTACCTTTAAAAGCCACCATATCAACTGTTTTCAGACGCTCTCTTCCTTCACGAAGCGGGCCGGCAGGTAAAAATCGCTCATTTCCCAAACCATACTTGGCATCAATTAATGCAATTTCGACATCACGTTGTAATGCATAATGTTGCAGACCATCATCCGAAATAATCACATCACATTTGTAATCGAGTAATAGTTTTTGAGCCGCTTTAACCCGGTTTTTACCAACATAGACCGGTGTTTCGGTGTGTTTCGCAATCAGTAAGGCTTCATCACCACTTGCTTTTGAAGATGTCTGTGGAATCACCAATAAAGGTTCATGCTCTCTTTTACCACCATAACCCCGAGACACCACGCCAACTTTGTAGCCTTTGGCTTGCAACTGATGAACCAGCCAGATAACAAATGGTGTTTTACCGACTCCACCGACGGTGATATTACCGACAATGACTACCGGACACTTAATTTTGTGAGTTCGTAACAGACCTATTTGATAAAGTTTACGACGCAAAGAACTGGCGACTTTAAATAATTTTTCCAGTAATAAATAATGAAAAGGCACAGGCGCTCCTTTGTACCAAATTTTATCGAGTTTTTGCTGAGAGTGATGAGTCATTTTTAATGAACAGAGCCTTGCAGTCTGTGCAATTTTGCGTAAATTCCATCGTGTTGCAGTAAATTCTTATGAGTCCCAATTTCAGCAACACCACCTTTAGACATGACAACCACTTTATCTGCATTTTCAATGGTAGAAAGACGATGAGCAATAACCAAAGTGGTTCGACCTTTCATCACATTTTGTAATGCTGCTTGAATGATTTTCTCTGATTCGGAATCTAAAGCAGAAGTTGCTTCGTCCAGAATCAGCAATGGAGCATCTTTCAATATCGCTCTGGCAATCGCGATTCTTTGTCTTTGCCCACCGGACAAACGGGTTCCATCTTCACCGATAACAGTATCAAAACCATTCGGCAACTCTTCTATGAAATCCAATGCATTCGCTTGTATGGCTGCTTGTTTGACTTGTTCTAAATTTGCTGATTTATTCGCGCCATAAGCAATATTATTGGCAACAGTATCATTAAAAAGCACTACATTTTGATCCACAAATGAAATGTGTTTTCTCAGGCTTTCAAGAGTATAGTCATTGACATCCTGATTATTCAGCAATAACTTTCCGGTCGTATGTGAGTAGAACCTTGGTACTAAATTCACCAAAGTTGACTTTCCACCACCGGATTCGCCGACAAAGGCAACCGACTCACCATTTGTAATTTTCAGATTAACATTATCCAATGCCTGATTTTCACCATCATAGGAAAAGCTAACATCTTTAAACTCAATATTAATCTCTTTAGCATCCAACTCGATAATGCCAGTATCCTCTTCAGCTTCATAATCCAAAACATAAAAAACACTATCAGCAGCTGCCAAAGTCTTTTGTATCATCGCACTGGAATCTGACATTCGCTTTAAAGGTGGCAACATTGCCATCATTGAAGAAATAAATGCCATAAATGTACCGCCGGTCCAATTATTAATCGCTTCCGGTACTGTTGCAAAGTAAACAATCAAAGCCAAAGCTATGGCAGTTAAAATTTGAACAGATGAAGAAGACAAAGCTCTAATGGAAACAATTTTCATATTCAAATAACGATTCCGGTTATTCACTTCATAGAATCGTTTCTCTTCGTCTTGTTGACCGGAGAAAATTCTAACAATCTTTTGTCCTTTGACAACTTCACCAACAACCTCACTCACTCCACTCATGGAGTTTTGAATACGGTGGCTGATTTTCCTAAAACGCTTATTCAATACGGCAATAATTCCACCAACAATCGGCACAAGAATAAACACAATGACAGTTAGTTGTACACTTTGTGAAAGCATCACACCGATTAACACCAAAATAGTTAATACATCACGAATCACATTGATTACTGTTAATGCCACACCCATTGCCATCATTTCAATATCGAAAGTCATACGAGATATCAGGGTTGCAGATGGTTGTTTGTCAAAAAACGAACTGGG
>JAGRJP010000103.1 GCA_020442665.1 Lysobacterales bacterium | reverse complement strand
TAAATTTACAATAAACACACCCCTGGCCCCTCTCAAGAGGGGAAATTATTTGTTCGCAAATTCATTTCTATAGGTTATGTGCGGTCTGGTCGGTTTTATAAGTAGCAATAGACAAAACTCGGTTGTCGAGTCGATGCTGGAGGTTTTGCGTTATCGAGGACCGGATGACACCGGAACTTTAGTCGAGGCTGTTGCTGATTCGTTTGTGCATTTGGGGCAAAACCGCTTGTCTATACAGGATGTTTCAAAGAAAGGGCATCAGCCGTTTGTTTCAGATTGCGGAAATTATATTCTGGTTTTTAACGGAGAGGTTTATAACTTCAAAATCATTAGAGAGGAACTGGAAACTCTGGGACAGAAGTTCGTCTCCGGTTCGGATACAGAAGTCATATTATATGCCTACAAGCATTGGGGCATGGATTGTCTGGAAAAGTTTATCGGAATGTTTGCTTTTGCAATTCTGGATAAGATTGAACAAAAAACATTTCTGGTTCGTGACCGTGCAGGTGTTAAACCGCTTTATTACCATGTTGGAGAATCTGAGTTTTTGTTTGCTTCAGAGCTAAAGTCATTTCATCAGCATCCGGGGTTTGTGAAGAGACTCAATAAAGAAGTACTGCCATACTATTTTCAATTTGGATATATCCCTGCTCCGCATACGATTTTTGAGAATACTTATAAATTGCTGCCGGGGCATTATTTGAAATATGACTTAAGAATAAATGATTTTGATATTCATAAATACTGGGATGCAACTGATTTTTATAAAAAGGATAAGTTTACTGACAACGAAGGAACAATACTCTCCAATCTCGAAGAATTGATAACTGATTCTGTGAATCTGAGAATGATTTCGGATGTTCCTGTCGGTGTTTTTCTCAGTGGTGGTTATGACTCGACTTTGGTCACAGCTTTGCTGGCTCAGAACAAACAAAGAAAGCTACATACTTTTACTATTGGTTTTGAAGATAAAAAATACAACGAAGCCGAACATGCCAAAACGATTGCGAAATATTTTGGAACAGAACACACAGAATTGTACATCAGCAATCAAGATTTGCTGGATAAAGTCTCCGACTTGCCCTTTCACTATGATGAGCCATTTGCTGACAGCTCGGCGCTACCGACAATAATGGTTGCGGAGTTGGCAAAGAAAGATGTCACTGTTGCATTGTCTGCTGATGGTGGAGATGAGGTTTTTTGTGGATATAGCAAATATTTTATGTTGCAAAAGTTTGAGTCAATTTTTGCAAATTCCTTTAAGAAAAATACGGCTAGCATATTGATGAAAGCTATACCGCCTAAATTGGTAGGTGGACTCAATTCAATTCTTCCAAAAAGTCGAAGGTTTACCAATATCGAAGACAAATTCGCTAAATTTAAACGGGCAATGAGCTCAAGATCACTATCTGAAATGTTCTGTAATGCTTCCTCTTATGTTAATCCGAAACATGTAAATAAGTTTCTGAAACTTAAACCTGATTTATTTGGTAAGTTTGACTTTCACAATGGTTTGTCTTTTATGGAAAA
>JAGRJP010000102.1:5460-12173 GCA_020442665.1 Lysobacterales bacterium | reverse complement strand
TTTGCTTGATGGACAAAACGGTTTTGCAATTCATGGAGTTGCGGCTGGTGACTTATCAGGAAATTCAGTTGGCTCTCTTGGTGATATCAATGGAGATCAAATTGATGACTTTATCATTGGAGCATCAGGTGCCAGTCCATTAGACAAAATTGGTGCCGGTAGTAGTTATGTTGTATTTGGCACTGATGAAGGTTTTCCAAATCCTTTTGAATTGGCTAATTTGAATGGACAAAACGGCTTTGTGTTAAATGGTATTAATGCAGGAGACGGAGCTGGTTTTTCAGTGGGTCGTGCCGGTGACATCAATGCGGATGGTTTAGCAGACATGCTGATTGGAGCCGGAAACGCATCACCTAATGACCTTAGCAAAAGCGGCAGCACTTATGTTGTGTTCGGTGATGACACAATCTTTACAGATTCATTTGACGAAGGTGGCCCGGAAACATAATGCCGGATATTTCTTAGATGAATAATAAACTCGAACTCAATACTTCTCGAAAGTTTTGTAGTTGGTTGATTGAGCACAATCTCAGTTTGAGTTTTTCTACCTATCAGGCAGGTAAATTATTTTTTGTGGGTATGCAAGATAGCGGTCAATTGTCTGTCTTTGAGCGTACTTTTGCGCGTTGTATGGGAATTGGCAGGGATGCAAATACAGATTCATTTTGGGTGGCTAATTTATTTCAATTGTGGCGTTTTGAAAATGCACTAAAGCCCGGACAAAATTATCAAGGCTACGATCGGGTTTATGTGCCACAAGTTGGATATACGACCGGCGATGTCGATGCTCATGATGTCGCAATTGATGATCGAGGTGTTATCTTTGTTAACACTTTATTCAGTTGTTTGGCAAGACCGAGTGAGACTCACAGCTTTGAACCCGTTTGGCAACCGCCATTTATTGGCAAGCTGGCGGCTGAAGACCGATGTCACTTGAATGGTTTAGCCATCAAAAATGGTAAAGCAGCTTATGTGACTTGTGTCAGTGAAACCGATGTCAATGAAGGTTGGCGGGAACATCGTCAATCAGGCGGTGTGGTGATTGATGTTCAAAAAAATGAAATAGTAGCTAATGGCTTATCTATGCCGCATTCACCGAGATGGTATCGTGATAAATTGTGGGTGCATAATTCAGGTGAAGGTGAGTTTGGTTATATTGATTTGAAGAGTGGTCAATTTGAGTCTGTAGCATTTTGTCCGGGCTATTTACGTGGCTTGAGCTTTCATGGAGATTTTGCTGTTGTGGGTTTATCCAAACCGCGGGGAGACAAAACCTTTGAAGATTTAGCATTGCAAAAGAAGTTAGAGAAGAAACGAATTCAACCCAGATGTGGTTTGCAAGTCATTAACATAAACACTGGTGATATCGTTCACGAATTACGAATCGAGGGCGTTGTGAAGGAGTTGTATGACGTTTGTGTGTTGCCCCAAATCAAACGACCCATGGCAATTGGTTTTGCCAATGAAGAAATCCACAGGATTTTATCATTACCATAACACCCACTTGCACATAAACAAATATCTGACTTTCTAACTTTAGACTAATTTTCTAGCTATCGTAATCAATAACAATTTTGTCTGTTTTCGGTATAGATTGACAACTGAGAATATAATTTTGCTCAAGCTCCCAGTCTTCGAGTGAATAATTTTCAATCATTTCAACTTCTCCTTCAACCAGTTTACATCGGCAAGTGGCACAAACTCCGGCTTTACATGAATATGGCATGTTGATTCCGTTATCTAATGCCGCATCCAATAAAGTTTTCTCATCTCCTTGTTTAATATCATAACGTGATGTCACGCCATCTATGGTGACGCTCACACCACTATCGGTTGATGAAGCTTTCTCACTACTATCCCTTATCACCTGATCTTCCGATAAGAAAAACTCAGAATGAATACTACGAGTATCGACACCATTTTCTTTTAAAGCGGTACTAACAGACGTAATCATTTCACCCGGACCACAAAGATAATATCCCGAGATATTTAAGTCTTTAAGTTCTTTTTGGTAAATTTTATTGATCTTATCAGCATCAATTCTGCCGGAATACAGGTCAATATCAATTGGCTCACGACTGAGAAAATAGCTGACAGATAATCGATCAGCAAATTTATCTTTTAAATCAGTGAGTTGTTTTTTTAGTAAAGTTCCCTCAACTGTGCCATTTCCATAATACAAATTGACATGGCTGTTCGATTGATTTAACACTTCATAAACCATTGATAATATTGGAGTAATTCCACTTCCGGCTGCGATTAAAACATAGTTGGAATTATTTTCAGGCGATAAAATAAAATTACCAATTGGCGGCATCACTTCAACTGTCTGTCCAATTTGATACTGAGTCTGAGCCGGTTCGGAAAATCGACCCTGATCGACTTTCTTGATTAAAACTTTCAGCTCATCTCCATCGGTTGGAGAAAGGATTGAGTAAGAACGTCTCAGTTCTTCGCCATTAAAATCATATTTAAATGTCAAATGCTGTCCTGCTTTCCATTTGAAAATTTCTTTTTCCTGCTCAGGAACATCCAATGTCCACACAACGGCATCTTTAGTTTCTTGTTCAATGTTTTTGATTTTTAATTTATGAAATTCGTACATAGTTCAATTTAATTGAGTTAATGACCAATTTTAACATGCCCATATGTATTCAGAAAACAATAAGAAGGTAGTTTTATATAATGTGTTATGAAGCTTGGAATCATATCAATTATTTTAAATTTAAACATTTTTAAAGTATCATAACTCTTTTGACAGGTGTTTACCGAATATGACCATAAAGAAAATTTATTTAATATTAATTATTATCATTTTATCATCTCAACATTCCAATTCTAAAACTCTGAGTTTTGATTCAGAAGAGTTGATTAATCTAAAAAGTAAAGGTGAATTTTTAAATAGCGATGAAGGATATCTATTACTCTCCATTGATGCATTTGACTTCATAGGGAAATTTGAAATCAAATCTGTTGGCTTTGCTAAGAACATCGAATTTAAAGACACTCCTAGTGGGAAACATTTTGCATTAATCAAATTGAAAGCAGGTGAATACTATTGGGATCAATTCAAGTATTATTTTCCCAATGGTTCAATGAAGTTTAATTACAAGAAAGATGAGTATAAATTTAAAGTTGAACCTGGTATGATTAATTATCCTGGAACATGGTATACATATCTTAACTTTGCTTCAATGACACAAGCTTCTCATAGCTTTATTTCAGTGAATTCACTCAGTCAGGAATTAACTCAGTTGAAACAGAAATATGCTTACTTGTATTCAAAATATCCTGTCAAATACCAAGGTGAATATAATGATTATTACCCAAGCTACCTGAAACATTTATATACTAAAGTTCCAAGCTATGAGTTTTCGCAAAATAATATGAGTTATATACCCGGTAATGAAGTGTCAAATAATTCGAAATATATCTATTTTGATGCAAAAGATGGTACAAAAGAGTTTGATCAAAAATACCCTAACATAAAAAATTATATAACAGACAAATCTCAACCATTTGGTAATTTCAACCCAAATGGAAAATATTTGATATTTAGTACATTGGAAAATGGAATAACAAGAATTGAAGTACTCGACTATATCACAATGAACTCGTTTGTAGTTTTTCAACAACTCTTCGCTGATACTGCGTATATTAATGAGCTTATATGGATTGATAACGACTCAATATTTTATCAATTTAAAAATAAAGGAGCTAACTTAACTGGAATCATCCATTTGAAGTTTGACAAAGATAAAAATGTAATTGGTGTAGAGAAAATCCCGATATACATGAATGGCTATTTAGTGGACGCATTATCAGATGAAGAAAATTTCATATATTATGCCACGAGTGTTTTTATCTCAGGTAGTAAAAATGCATTATATAAAATTGATACCACTTCAAAAAAAACAATAAATAAAACTGTAAAAAAACCAATAACAAACAAACGATATTTAAAAAATTCAATTTACTGGTTAACTGACAACAGCAATACCATAAGATTTGTAATTACTATGGATATAAAAAAAATTAAAAAAGATATCGTGCTTGATTATTGGTTCCTGGATAAAAACGGAGATTGGTTAAAAATAAAATCTTACAATAGTTCAAAATTTGAAGACGTTGAGATTCCATTAGCAATATCCAAAGATGAAACCTTTTTTTATGTATTGACCAATAGTTATACAGATAAAAAGGCTGTACATAAATATTCAACTAAAGATTTCACACAGCTTGGTATATTTTACCAGAATAAATCATACGATATTGAGTCGATAAAAATTAATCCAATTACAAATGATGTTATCGGGGTTTCATACATAGAAAATGGTTATTATAAATATGAATTCTTTGAAAGTAGAGATTCACTAAAGGAACTAAAAGCGAAATATCCCAATAATCATAAGTTTTACGAAATTTACTATAATTCTCCTACACAAAATATTTTAGTATTCGAAATCAATGAAAAATCAAAAGGAATTTGGGGTATCTACAATACAAAAACAAACAAATATGAACATATATTAGATACAAATCCAACCTACACAAATTTAGAGAAAGGAGATCTTCACTTTATAAATATAAAAGTACAAGATGGTACACCAATTGAAGGATACTTGGTGACTCCCAAAGGAATCCATAACAAAAAGAGTCCTCTAATTGTAATACCTCATGGAGGACCAATTGGCATTATAGATATAGTATATACTAATGAAGTACAACATTTTTTTGCATCTCACGGTTATTCGAGTTTAAAAGTAAACTATCGAGGCTCAGGTGGTTACGGCAAAAAATTTGAACAATTAGGCTATCAACAATGGGGTGAGGAAATTGAATCAGATATCAACCAAGTTGTTACCGGTATATTAGAAAAATATAATATTGATGGGGGAAAAATTTGTGCCATGGGTTCCAGTTATGGTGGCTACTCATCAATTATGCTCTCTATTTTATTTCCTGATAGATATAAATGTGCTGTTTCATTAGCTGGAGTGACTGACATACCATTAATGTTTACTTCTAGTGATTTTAAAGATAGTGAAATCATTTTAGAGAAAATGAAAAATATTGCCGGTAACCCAGAAGTTAATATGAATGAACTCATTCAAAAATCACCGGTTTATTTGATTGATAAAATAAAAAGACCTATATTGCTATTTCATGGCATTCATGATAAAAGAGTAGTTTTGGAACATTCATTTAGACTAAAAGATGTAATGGATATAATGAACTTAGAGTCAGAACTGGTTATTTTAAAGAATGAAGGACATTCAATGAATCATATTGAATCTGAAGTTATTTATTTAGGTAAATCATTAGATTTTTTTAATAAACAATTGAGTGATTAGAAATGATTAAATAAAGAATGATATTATTTTTGAAATTGAAATGGGGATTAACATGAATAAAACACTATTTATTATTTCAATATTAACAACTTCATTACTAAATGCTGCGACAGTCACTTTAGCACCAACAAAAGATAATACATTATACGAAAGTGCAACCGGACATTTAAGTAATGGTGCTGGACAAAACTTTTTTGTAGGTAAAACACGTCAGTCTTCAGGAGTAAGTTTACGTAGAGCAGTGATTGCGTTTGATATCGCTGGGAATATTCCTGCAGGTGCAGTCATAACTGATGTAGAGCTCCATTTAACTATGAATAAAAGTAGAGGAAACACACAAACTGTCAATTTACATACTATTACATCAAATTGGGGAGAAGGAACTTCAGATGCAGGAGGCAATGAAGGCGGTGGTACTTTATCAACAACCAATGACGCGACATGGATACATAGTTTCTATGATACCGTTTCCTGGATGACTCCCGGTGGGGACTATCTGGGAACACCCTCGGCAAGTTTATCAATATCATCTCAGGGAGAATATACATTTCAAACCAACGGAATGATTGGTGACGTTCAAGGTTGGTTAGATACTCCTGCAGGAAATTTTGGCTGGATACTGCTTGGAGATGAATCAACCTCAGCGACCGCCCAAAGATTTGCTTCTCGAGAGCATCCGACAGTTTCATCAAGACCATCATTGCTTATTAGTTATGAAATCCCACAAACCACACAACTAAACCCTGTTAAAGACAACACTCTGTATGAAACTGTTGATGGAAGCACCAGTAATGGAGCCGGTGGTAATCTTTTCATAGGTATGACAAACGGCAATGCAATGCGTCGAGCTGTTCTTGAATTTGATGTCACTTCAATCCACCCTCAATCGACCATTATTGATGCTCAACTCGATTTAGAAATTACCAACACTCCATCAAGCCCATTTATAGGCACAGTCAATGCAACTTTACATAGTTTATCCGCTGAATGGGGTGAAGCCGGATCGAGTGGTTCGGGAAGCGGCGCAGGAGCTCAATCCGGGGATGCAACATGGTTGCATCGTTTTTTCAACACCGATCTCTGGACGAATCCGGGTGGCGATTTTACAGCTTCCGAATCAGCCTCTGCACCTTTTGATGAAAGCTCATCGAATATACAATTTCAAAGCACAACACAATTAATTAATGATGTCACTGCCTGGGTTCAAGATGTGAATAACAATCACGGCTGGCTGATTATAGGAGATGAAGTCAATTCCGGTAACGCCAGAGGAGTTTCCAGTCGCGAAGGCTCAAGCCCTCCGGTATTAACAATTCAGTATTTACTACCACCTGATTTAATATTTGCAAACGGTTTTGA
>JAGRJP010000102.1:0-5383 GCA_020442665.1 Lysobacterales bacterium | reverse complement strand
TTGATTTTTAGAGGGAGGTCTCTTTGCTCGATTCTATGCAATTGGGAAAATGAATCTAAACACTTCACGTCTTTTTGCTATGTTGTTGAAGATTTTGAACTATAAAATCCAAATCAATCTCCGAATTTGCAGGAATATATAGCATTTCCTGATTAACGAAAGTTCTATCTGTATAAAAATAATGAATTAATAAGCCACGAAATGGTTCTTTTATTATTTTAGCTTTCTTTAAACCCGAAAGTGGAAAATCCCAATTATGAAAATAGCCATTCACATAAGCAAATTTCTGTCCAATTAGTATTTCTCCATCGGCTCTCATATTTTTGTTTCTATAGTAAACAGGCATGATGAAAGCTATGAAAGCAAAGAAACAAATGAACCCTGTCATTATAAAAAAAATTGCCAATTTTGCTTCCTCTATAATCAAAATAGTGATACCAAATACAACCAAAAAAAGAATACTCAACAATATCCACTTTGATAAATTCTCTGCTTTTTCTTTCTGATAAAGATAATTGCTATATTGGTATTTTTCATCATTTGTCAGAGTCCAATGAGCTATCAAATTTTCTCCGGTAATTAGTGTTTGCAGTTTTTTCTCTCGACTTCTAAACATATATGCAATAGCGATAAAAACCAGCATGAGAAATATAGAAACAAATGTAACTGCCGGATGAATATGAAATGAGTCTAAATCTGCCATCGCTAAAATCAAAATCAAACCACATACAAAAGCCAAGAAACTGAATCTCTTAACAATTTTTGTTTGACTATTATTTAACCGAATATTGTTATTAATATTCATAAATAACTCTTCATTTGTCTTGTTAACAACAGTGCGTATTTTTTTGTCAAGTTTCTTTTTGGACACCTTTTTTGGTTCCACTTTTTTACCACATTGAGTGCAGAATTTTGCACCGGGTTTCAATTCATTTCCGCAGTAATCGCATTGATTCATATTGAGTCTCATTTAGTTTTTTGTAATTTTCCAAGTGGATTTGGTCAGTATATTATGGAATTCAAGTGTTTTCTTGTCATGATAATAAATCACATAAAATTCACCTTTAACACCATGCAAAGTAACATTTGCATTGTACTCATGTTTTTTCGTTGGTATCAGTTCAATATAAATTCTATCATTCGATGACTGACCAATAAAAATATCACCTTGATTAGTAAATTCGATACTTGCGGTTTTATCACCTAAAAGAACTCCGGTAAAATCATACCACTGACCTTGTAATTCAGGAGCTTCGATTTTATGCACCAATGAGTCCTCTTTTGTTTCATCAAAAAAATAATTTGTTACAAAATAACCCGCGAATAACAAAGCAATGACCACCCAAACAATTGGAGCTAAACTTTTTTTACTATTATTACCAGGGTTTTGATCTTGAAAATTTATCGTTTTTACCTGAGCAGAATCATGAAGAATCGGCTTTCCACAATTTGTACAAAACTTTGCATACTCTCTAAGAACTGCTCCACAATTTTTACAACAACTCTGATCTTTCATTTCATTTCTCTGTTTCACATTTAATCTGTATCTTTATTCCTGATACCACCAAACGGATTCCCTCCGGAAAGAGTTTTTGGCTTGCCATTAGTGTATATTTTTATTGAACCCAAACTCATTTCTTTAATATTTCCTGAATCGTATTCCATCATAACAGGTTGACAAGCATGAGCATTTCTGATTGCTTTGAATGTGGAAGTCCCTGTTGTTTTTAAAAATACACTGGTTGAAATTGTTGATTTCCCGGGAGGAATATTGAAGGTTGCGTTCTTACCCTTTAATACTTTGCCATTCACCGAAATTTCATATCCTGAAATCGCATACTGTTGATCATAATGAGCATTTTGCCAGTCCAAAATATCTTTGTTTTTCGATAAACTCGCATCAAATCCCAGGCTTACTGTTACATTTTTTTTGGTGTTCAAATATATTGATAAATCTTTTTCGCTGACGGACTCAATTTCATCACCGGATATCGAAACTGAAAGAGAATAAACGGCATCAATATTTGCCATTAATGGTTGTGGTGAATCATAATATGGACGACACCGATCATTCCTATCACCTGAAAACCATGACTGTTTCCATTGTGGTGTCCACAATAAGTTTACTGTCTTACTCACATCAAGTGCTTTTGTTAGCTTTCCTTGGTTCTCTTTCTTGTCAGATTTAATACTCATATACACATTTGGACTCCATGCTCCACAAATATTTTGACCCTTATGTGCACATTCTCGGTATGATACTTTAAGATTGTAATTCCCTCTTCCATCAGGAGTTAATCTACCTAGCAACTTTTCAGTCTCAAACTTAGTAGTCATATTGCCATCTGATAACCACAACCGTACAGGTTTATTAGTTTCAGGTGTTGTAACTTCAATCTCTATCGCCTGAATATATGGTCCCAAACTGCCTTCCGATTCTTTGTTTTTCATCAAAGAACTTTTGGGAATTTCAATTTGAAAATAAGGTTTGTTAATTGTTACTTTAGCGGCATTTTTTGGTTTCAAAAGGAAATAAATATCGGTTGATGCTTTTTTTACCGGATTATTCTGTGCTTCAATATAAGCCTCAATCCTCTGTAAATAAATGTTTTGCTTTGTTTTAGGTGAGTCGATTGCAACTGGAATCCCTCCTTGGAGCATTTTCCAGTTGCGTTTATCAAAAGACCAATGAATTTCTGTCTGTTCTGAGTATCCAGATGAATCTCGGATAACTAAAACAGCATCTTCAAGTGCATATGGATTTTTCTCTTTCAAAGAAATCTTCATTCCCGGAGCAGATAATGGATTACTGTCATTAAATCGCCATGAATAGACTAATTTTTCATCATTTAAAACTGACGCCGTATAACTCACTAGTTCATTCCTGATTTTTCGTGCATAAATCCTGAAATCATCAATGAATCGTGACTCTTCACCTGATGTGACATCAATCAAACTAGTTATGTTGCCGGATAAAACTCCGGCATAATCATTTAATAGTTTTGGCAAAAACTCATTCCCTGTTTTACCATAGTACTTGTCTCTTAAATACTCCAAAAAATATGAAATACTGTATCCGTGTTGTTGTAATTCTTGAATCTGTCCGGATTTTAAATCCATCTTTTTGAAAAAACCATCATAAGTTCTACTGGTATAATCCCATGATGTTGCCCAATTATTATTCAGATAGTATTTGCCGGCTTCAGCTTCATATTGAACTGCGGTGGCTTCAGCAAACCAAAGTTGTTTTTGCATCTCAACAAAACTGTAAGCAGATTGCACCAAATGAAAATACTCATGAAGTGTTGTTGTTTTAAGTGAATTATAGGCAGCTAATTGTGATGAACTCATACTTAAGATATCTGCATCAGGAATTTTTGTTCCATCCAGAACCATAAAAGACCGAGTGGTCCAGCCATTTCTAACTTCGCCGTATAAATTCGCCCCCATACTTTTTTCCTGAATATAGATATCAGGCTCTACCGGTATTCCTGAATAACCCGGGCTTCTAAATCCTCGTGAGTTTGTATATTTAATTGCTAGATCCAATGCTTTAACAGCGTTTGCCACTTTTTGTGGGAAATAATTTTCTAAAACCCACTTTTTATCTCGCATAACTTTCATTAAATCCGAATATTCTTTATCTTTTGAAATATTGGCGTAAGCTTTTAAGGCTTGTTCTCTATTATGAATTCCATCCAGATTATGTTTATCCATAACTTTTTTTAACTTTTTTAAATGGTTACTAACAATATCCGGACGAATCGACTTCCATTTTTTGGGATAATGAATGAAATAATTAATTTTTTCAGACTCCCATAAATAAAATCGATAATCCGCTTTAAAGAAACCATCCGGATATACAGCTAATTCTTCATTAAAGACACCTTCCTCATATCCCCAATAAGAAACTGCTCCTAAAGCTATCCACAGAATAATGTGGACATTATGATAAGTATCAAATTTAATTTGATTGTTTTCAAAATAACTGTGAATGCGTCGTAACTGACCAGTTTTATCAATGTAAGCCAAATGCGTATGTGGTTGGAGCTCAACAGGTATCGCCAATTCATTCAAGTTCATAGCGATGGTTACCGGCTTTCTAAATCGTTCTGTTTCACTCATGCCGGCATTAATATCAAAACCTTTATAGGGAATAACTCCTTTTTCTATTAATTTTTCAGCTAATTGATCAAGTTTAGAATTCGATATTTCAGTCGCTTTGAATGTTCTCGGTTTATCTAAAGCATTTTTTAAAGAAGTAATATGAATACCGGGATGCGGATACAAATCAAGCGAGTCGGTTTGAACTGAACTAATAGTCCCGAGGTTGCTTCGAGTAGGTCGAAATGAACTGTTTGGATCCTTTTCAACAATGAAATACCATGCAAGCAGAGATAAAGTCAGAAGTGCAGTTAGACTCGACCAAAACTTTGGTTTAGGGTGTGAACTATTATTTAGCTGTTGACTATCAATGTCTGCTTTCCGTATATTTGCATTGAATTGCCCTCCGAGATTTCCTATTGCATAACCACATTCAGAACAAAATAACTCCCTTTCTTGGATTAAATGACCACAATGAGAACAATTGCTCTGAGTTTCAACCAGTTCTATCTCAACTGCATGACCACATTCACCACAGAATTTAGCATTGTTTTCTAGTTTCGCACCGCATTCAGAACAATACAATTGACTCATATTGAAACCTCACAAATTTAATAACTCAATCGAAGTAATCACACCTCTCTTAAATTATAAAACTATATTGACTATGGTTTCTTGATTGAAGTCAAAACAGCTTACTGATATATGATGTGATTCAAGTGGTTTAATGACACTTGAAATAATCAAAAGGCTCAAGGCAGTCATTGCATTTGTATAAGGACTTACAGGCAGTTGAGCCGAATTGACTGATGAGAACAACATTTTTTGACCGACATTGCGGACAAATCACTTCACCTTTGGGGCTGGGAGGCATGATTCCGTATTCAAATAAAGCTTTTTTACCTGCTTCGGTGAGCCAGTCGGTCGTCCATGCCGGAGAAAGCTGAGTGATGACTTTAATCTCTTTATCAAAGTTATTTTCTAAGACTTCGATAATATTCTTTTCCATCAAATCCATTGCCGGACATCCGGAATAAGTCGGCGTGATAGTCACTATAATCGCTGTATCGGTTTCTTCAACTTTTCTAATCACACCCAAATCATAGAGAGACAATACCGGAATTTCCGGATCGGTGACTTGAGAAAGGAGTTGTTCTATTCTGCTTGACATAATATAAAAAACCTAGTGAAAATTAGCAATAAAAGGTTAAAATCTAACAATCAAATATTATAAGTCAATAACTCCAAAGAGTATGGATAAAATTAAAACATGTTGTGA
>JAGRJP010000101.1 GCA_020442665.1 Lysobacterales bacterium | reverse complement strand
GATTGGTTTGAAGAAAATCAAAATCTCATTCCTAATCCAAAATGGACACATGTCATATGGGAAGATGATAATGATGTGTATATGGTTTTTGAGGATGAGGAAAAATACTACGCCTGGAGTTGGGATATCAACTCCGCATTTGTTTGATTACCAATCAAAAAATTCAACAAATTTCTACAACTGATACTCTAACGTCAGTGGGGCATGGTCGGAGAATTTTTCGTCTTTATAAATTTCTGCGGAGATGATTTTATCTTTCAAATCCTGAGAGGTGATGTGATAGTCGATTCTCCATCCGACATTGTTGGCATAAGCTTGTCCGCGATTGGACCACCAGGTGTAGTTGTGAGGTTCTTGGTTAACAGCACGGAATGCATCGAGCAAATCAATTTCATCAAATAGCTTTGTCAGCCAGGCTCTTTCTTCAGGCAAACAGCCTGAATTTTTTTGATTGCCTTTCCAGTTTTTGATGTCAATTTCCTTATGAACAATATTCCAGTCACCACAAATAACAAATGGTTTGCCGGAGTTTTTCAGTCGTTCAAATTCCTGTTCCAGTCGTTCCATCGATTGATATTTGAAATCCTGACGAATATCTCCCGAAGTTCCAGATGGAAGATAGAGTGAAACAACGGTCAGATTGCCTAAATCCGCTTCCAGCCAGCGACCTTCGTTATCAAACTCATCCCAGCCAATGCCGGTTTTAACGGATTGTGGTTTAATTTTGCTGTAGATAGCAGTTCCCGAGTAGCCTTTTTTTTCGGCATCATGATAAAAACAATGATAACCCTCGGGCATGAAAATTTCAGGTTTAAGCTGATGCACCTGAGCTTTGGTTTCCTGTATACAAACCACATCAGGATTGGCTTTTTGCAACCATTCAAAAAAGCCTTTCTTTTGAGCAGCACGGATTCCATTGGTGTTGGCAGTTGTAATTTTCATTCGGGTCGTAATTGTTTTTAATGGTGTCATATTATACTTATCTGGTTGTTGAATATGATAAAATTCTGGAATATTTTTCCGAGAATCAATATGGATGAAAATCTGATTTTAAATATTTCAATGTGGGTTGTGCCGCTGTCATTGGCAATTATTCTTCACGAAGTGGCTCATGGTTGGGTGGCGAATTATTTTGGTGATCCCACAGCCAAAGATTTAGGGCGTTTAACCTTAAATCCGGTCAGCCATGTTGATCCGGTTGGTACAATCATCGTTCCGGGATTATTACTGTTGACCAAAGCACCGTTTCTGTTTGGCTGGGCAAAGCCTGTTCCGGTAATGGTTCATCGTTTGAGAAATCCCCGAAAAGATATGATTTGGGTGGCATTAGCGGGGCCGATTTCTAATCTTTTGATGGCGATATTCTGGACGATATTTGCAAAAGTCGTATTGATGGTGATGACCGAATCCAGTACATTGATGTTTTTGGTTGGTGTGGCATTCCGAGGGATTATGATTAATGTCGTATTGATGATTTTCAATATGATTCCAATTTTACCACTTGATGGAGGCAGAGTTCTGCATGGATTTTTACCTCAGGAAATCGGCGATAAATTTGCTAAAACTGAGATGTATGGAATGTTCATTATCGTCGCCTTATTGGCGTCCGGAGTTTTATCGCATATTATTTCGTCACCCATAATGTCCATAACTTATGGTTTGTTTTCAATGGCTTCGGGAGTGTGAAATGATAATTGCAAAAGATTTTATTCAACTGGCTTTAAAAAAACAGGTGTTGAGATTTGGAGAATTTACTCTGAAATCAGGTCGGATTTCACCTTATTTTTTCAATGCCGGACTTTTTGATGATGGGGAATCATTAGCTCTTTTAGGCGAGTATTATGCTCAAAGCATTGAACAAAGCGGTTTGCAATTTGATATGCTGTATGGACCGGCGTACAAAGGAATTCCAATTGCAACAACGATTGCAACGGC
>JAGRJP010000100.1:11780-21112 GCA_020442665.1 Lysobacterales bacterium | reverse complement strand
TGACTCCTAAACCGAGTTCTTGGGCTAATTTGGCAGCGTCGGCATATTTTTGCCAGACTTTCTGCTGATTTTCAGTCCCATAAGCAGAGGCATACTCTTCGGTATAAAGTTCGATGCGGTCAACCGCTGTTTTGGCAACCAATTCAACCTGTTCAATTTCAGGATCGAGAAAAACAGAGCTACGCACTCCATAATCGGCTAACTGTTTCCCTAGTTGATTGATCCTGTCCTGATTGTATCGCATGTCCCACCCATGATCGGAGGTGATTTGATTCACTCCATCAGGAACCAGTGTGCATTGATCCGGGCGAGTTTCTTTAATAATTTTTAGGAAATGATCTGACGGATAGCCCTCCACATTGAACTCAACATCCGGAAAATCCTGCAAAAACTCTGACAATTCATAAGTATCGCGAACTGTAATGTGACGCTCGTCCTGTCGCGGATGAACGGTGATTCCATGCACACCAAGATTGATATATCTTTGCGCAAAATCAATCACATTCGGAAAGTCTCTGCCTCGGGAGTTTCTAAGCAATGCAATTTTGTTTACATTTACACTGAGTTTTGTCATGTTAAAATGATGCTCGTTAAAGTTATGTTTTGATTTTAAATCTTTTATCTTTTAGGTTCAAATTTGTTATTCGCCTTGTATGTCTTTGTTCGCTAATTTACAACGAAAAATTGGTCAACGTCTGGATCAGATTTTTTCTGTGATTCAGAAAAAAATATTCCCTATCGCCAAAATTCCTGATTTTGATGGCGATTGTCGTTTTGCGTTGTTAACGGTCAATTTTTCAACAACGCATTTTCTCAAACTGATGCTTTTGACATTATGCCAGCAAAATAACCTACAAAAAATAACTCGGATTGTAATTGTGGATAACGATTCCAGAGATGGTGGTTTGGATTTTTTAAGAAATTTAAGTAAAAGTATTTCTCGGATTGAGTTAGTCGAAAATCGTTGGATACGTACACATGCTCGCGGACTCAGGAAAGGGATTTATCATCTCAACAAACTGGAAAGCTCTTTAGAAAAACAATTGCAAAGCAATGTGCTAATGATTTGCGATACCGATATTATTTTCAGAAATTCCGACACCATAACTGAGCTTGCAGAAATTTTCAATTCCAAAAAATATGCTTTTGCCGGAGAACTTCGTTACAGCTCCAATATCTGTCCACAAGCTCAGGCTTCTTTTTTATGTCTTCGTCGAGATATTTATAATCACAAAGAAATCTCGCCAATTGTGAATCATGGTTCGCCGGCTTATCCCATGCAAAAAAGCCTGTGGGAAAATAAATATCAGCTTTATGATTTCAGAAGTAATTCGGGTGGTTATATTCTACACAGAGGACGAAGTGGCGTTGCAGCAGCCGGGAAACATTATTCGACCAGCAGTTATTCCAGTGAGAAAAATAATAAACCTCATTTCATGGCTGTCGAGAATGGTGAGCAAATATGGAAAGATGCCGAAAATCAATTTGCTGAATTGTTATTACCGGAAAACGAATCTGAGTTAATAAAATATTTGAAAAATAAACTGAGTTAGTTTTTTCCGGGTTTTATAATGATTGAAGCCAGATACATTAAAATTCCCGCAACAATAACTACCAAGCTCATCAACGCTTCGCTAGGCTTTTCAATGGTAATATGCCATAAAGTCCAACCCATCAACAATAAATAAAGCAATGGTGTGAGCGGATACAACCAGGTTTTATACGGGCGAATCAATTTCGGCTGCTTATAACGCAGAACAAAAACTCCTAAAACCGTGGCGAAATTACTGAGACCCAGAGTAAACCCTGCAAAAATCAGAATGCTTTGAAACGATGAGGTAAAGATAAAAATCAAACTCAATATTGACTGCAATAAAATGGCATAAACCGGAATATTGTTGTTATTAGTTTTGGCAAGAATTTTAAACAAAGAATAGTCCTGTCCAATCGACTGAAATGCTCTTGGCCCGGCAATTGTCATGGCACTAACAGTTGAAATCAACACGATTGAAAGACATATACTAAAAATAACCGAACCACTGTCACCAAATATATACTTCGCAGCAATAAATCCAATCTCCTTAACCCCTTTCATTTCCTCAATTGGTGCAACATACAAGAATACAGCGTTAATCAAAACATAAAGAATGGCAACCAGTAACGTGCCTCTCAATAAAATTCGAGGCAGGCTTTTTTGCGGGTTTTCCAATTCGCTGGAAATATATGTTGCAGAGTTCCAACCCATATAGGCATAGTTGACATAAATCAGTGAAACCGCAAAACTACTGCTTAAGATAATTGATAAATCTTCTTGATGCGGTACAAATTTAATCCCCTTTATCGGTTCAGCAGTAAATCCAGCTACACAAAACAGGGTGATTAATATCAATTTTACCAATGTCATGATTTGATGAAATCCTCCGCTTTGTCTGTGGTTGGTAATATGAATGGCTGTTAATACAATAATCAATCCAGCGGCTAAAATTGTTTCATTCAGGCTCCTAAATACAGATGAAAAATATCCGCCAAATAATATGGCAACCATTGCGGTTGGCGCTGCAAAGCCAATTGTTGTTGAAACCCATCCGGTCACAAATCCGGCAGCGGGATGATATATTTTGCTAAGAAAATGATACTCGCCACCGGAACGTGGCAATGCCGAGCCTAATTCCGCATAACTCAACGCTCCGAAAAGAGCTGTTAATCCTCCAACTGCCCATAAAAGCAATAAAACAAAACCTGATTGAATATCCAGCAACTGATAACCCAAAGATGCAAAAACACCAGTGCCAATCATATTGGCAACAATGACTGCTGTCGCCGAACGAGTGCTATATTTTTTATCGGAATGCAATTGAATATTTTCTATTTAAAAATTAATTGTACATTGTAAGTTTGATTTTTATAATTAAATTTTCTTCTCGGTTTAAATTATGAAAAAACCTTTAATCTTTTGCACAATTCTTTTTTCGTATGGTGTATTCGCACAGACACCTCCAGAAGTTCCGCCTTTTCCGGATTCTGAAATCATTTTTAGCGAAGAAATGGACAGTAGTAATCCCGATATCTTAATGAAACAAGTTGAGCTCAGTTCTACGGCAGCACCTGAAGATATTCTGGACTTTTACAAAAAGTGTGAGTTTGTTGATAGTTGTGAAAAAAATGATATGGCTGACAATTATATCTGCAAACTTAAAACACATGATGTGATAAAGTCTGGTTATGTTTTT
This sequence comes from Lysobacterales bacterium, assembly GCA_020442665.1. Taxonomy (GTDB): domain Bacteria; phylum Pseudomonadota; class Gammaproteobacteria; order Xanthomonadales; family Marinicellaceae; genus NORP309. Next base: position 17,882 of record JAGRJP010000100.1, on the reverse strand, counting down.
ATTGATGACCACCAGAAAAAAGGTAAAACGAATATCTTTATGGATTATTTCTACTATAAAAAGTAAATTAACCTAAGTAGGATTTCAAAAACAGCTTTTTGACTTTGAACTGCCCATTAGATTGAGCTTCTCCAAGTCCTATAAACTGGCTTTGTTCGTCATAAATCCGGTAAATTCCTTCTACCATTTTGCTTTCAAATCTAAGTCCATGAATAAGGGTCTGAATTTGCTCTTTTGTCAGAGTCACTTGTGGATATTCTGTTAAAGCGTAATCTATACCATTAAGTAATTCGAATGGGTTTTCTGCTTCTTGGAGTTGTTCCAATGTCACCATCTTGCCTTTCAAAACTCCGGTTTGAATACGGTGCAATTTTGTCATGTGAGCATAAGTTCCGCAATATTTTGCAAAATCCTCAAGTAACGTGCGGATGTATGTTCCTTTGGAAACATGAATTTCAAAAGAAAGTTTTTGTCTATCTGAACTGTTGTCTATGTTTAACAGTTTAAAATCATGGATAGTGATTTTACGAGCCGGTCTTTCGACTTCAACACCGGAGCGGGCCAATTTGTAAAGTCGAACACCATTATGATAAAGTGCTGAATACATTGGAGGAATTTGTTCGATTTCACCGCTAAAGTTTTGGATTGCTTTTTCGATTTCTTCATCCTGCAAGAAGTGTTTGGAAGATTCTTGTGTCACTGTTCCTGTGGCATCGCCTGTGTCAGTTTCTCGACTGATTTCACATTCGGCAATGTAAATCTTGTCTGAACTCAACATCAATCCGGCGATTCGTGTGGCATCGCCAAAACAACAAGGTAATAATCCGGTTGCCATTGGATCAAGACTGCCTGTATGACCGGCTTTTTTTGCGCGAAATATATTTCTGGCTTTTTGCAGAGCTGCGTTGGAACTGATTCCTTGCGGTTTATTCAGCAACAAAATTCCGTGAATTTCCTGCTGATTTTTACTTCTTGGCTTTGACAAGAATTATTCCTCTTCGTCAAATCCCGGATCAGATTCTCTGGCTTTGCTGATGAGAGATTCTAATGATGCTCCTCTTTCCAAAGATGCATCATAATAAAACCTTAGTTCCGGAACTTTTCTAGCGTGAATTTTTTTTGCGACGATCGAACGCAAAAAGCCGGCATTTTCATTTAATGCTTGTTGTGCTTCTTGCTCATATTTCGGGAATAATGTATTAAAGAACACTTTGGCAATTGACAGGTCACGACTGACATCGACATCAGTAATTGCAACATGTTTTAACTCTTTGTCGTATTCAAACTTTTCTCTGACTGCAACAGCAACTACTTTTAATATTTGTGAAGCCATACGATCGGAACGAGTAAATTCTCTGAATGCCATAATGATTAATCCAGAGTTTTCTTAACCTCGACACGCTCGTAACATTCAATCTCATCTCCAGGTTGAATATCATCGTATCCTTTTACACCAATTCCGCATTCTGTTCCTGCACGAACCTCTTTAACGTCATCTTTATGGCGACGCAATGACTCCAGCTCACCTTGGAAAATAACAACATTATCACGAAGAACACGGATTGGGTTATCTCTTTTAACAGAACCCTCAAGCACAATACAACCGGCAATGGCCCCAAATTTGGATGAACGGAACACATCTTTAACTTCCGCATTACCAATAATAACTTCTTTAGTTTCTGTGCCTAAGAAACCTGTGATTGCTGCCTTAACGTTATCAATGGCTTCATAAATGATGCTGTAATAATGCAAGTCTAAATCATTTTGTTTGATGACTTCACGAGCTGGTTTATCTGCACGAACATTAAAACCAATAATCATCGCATTCGCTGATAAAGCCAGTTGTGCATCAGCATTAGTGATTCCACCAACACCTGTGGAAATTGCACGCACTTCAACATCATCATTACCTAATGAGGTTAATGACTCTTTAAGGGCTTCTACTGAACCTTGAACATCTGCTTTAATCAACAGATTCACAATTAGTTTTTCTTTAGTTTGACCCATACTGGACATCATTTCTTCCAGTTTAGCAACTTGTTGTGCTTTAAGACGAACATCTCTTTCATGAGCTTTGCGTTCCGCAGCTGCTGATTTTGCTAATTTCTCGTTTTGTACGACTAAAAACTCTTCACCGGCTATCGGCACGCCTGACAAGCCTTGTATTACTACAGGAATAGAAGGGCCTGCTTCTTCAACTTCTTGACCCAATTCATTGAGCATACGTCTGGCACGACCGAATTGTTCACCACTTAGAACCATATCCCCTTTTTTCAAGGTTCCTGATTTAACTAGCACTGTTGCTACCGGACCTTTTCCTTTGTCCAGACTCGACTCAACAACTATTCCTTTTGCAGGCTTGTTGGCAACTGCTTTAAGCTCCATGACTTCTGCTTGTAAGCTTATTGCCTCCAATAACTCTTCAATTCCCATTCCTGTTTTTGCAGAAACAGGCACAAATTGAGTGTCTCCACCCCAATCTTCCGGGACGATTTCGTAATTGGTTAGATCTTTCTTTGCCTTATCAACTGATGCTCCTTGTAGATCCATCTTATTGACAGCAACGATTATCGGAACACCTGCTGCTTTGGCATGTTTAACTGCTTCAACAGTTTGCGGCATCACACCATCATTTGCCGCAACCACAAGAATGACAATATCAGTTGCCTGTGCCCCACGTTGTCTCATCGCTGTAAATGCTGCATGTCCCGGTGTGTCAATAAATGAAATCACTCCATGATCTGTTTTGACGTGATAAGCACCAATATGCTGAGTGATTCCTCCGGCTTCTTTATCCGTGACTTTTGTTTCACGGATATAGTCAAGTAAAGAGGTTTTACCATGATCTACGTGACCCATTACCGTCACAACCGGTGGACGTGTTTCTGCTTGGCTTTCATCCTCTTTTTCCTCTGCTTCAGAGAATAACTCTTCTGCCAGAGTTTGCTCTGCAACGATTTCTGCCTGATGACCCAGCTCCTCGACAACCAATACAGCTGTATCCTGATCAAGAATGTGGTTAATAGTCACCATCATTCCTTCTTTCATAAGCTCCTTGATAATATCTCCGGCTTTGATTGCCAGATCCTTGGCCAACTCAGACACTGTAATTCCATCGCTAGAGATTTTGACGGTTTTAACCTGATCAGCAACCGGTTTGGTAAAACCATGTTTTTCAGGTTTTTTGAAGTCTTTTGCGAAAGCTCCTTTCTTGCCACCTTTTACATGTAGCTCTTCTCTACCGTACTTTCCTTGTTTCTTTCTATTTTTTGACTTCGGAAAATCGTCATCCTCTTCTTCATCATCTTTTTTCTTCGCATGCTTGCCTTTCTTGAGGTTTTCCTTTTCTCTTTTTTTCTTTTCAACCGCCGCCATAACTTGTCTTTGCACCTGATCTTCAATCTCTTGCAACTCTTTGGCTTTGGCTTGCTCTTCCTCGGTCAGTTCTTCTTCTGTATCTGAAGAAGCATCATTTTCTTCTTCAACTTCTTCGAGTTCAGTTTCTTCAACCCCAACGAGCTCTTCTTCCTGCTCTTGCTGTTTTATACTTTCTTCTGCTTTTCTGGCTTCTTCTTCCTCTTGCTTTCTGAGTTTTTCTTCTTCTATTCTTTTTGTTTCTTCAGCAGCAAGTTGTTTTTTTCTTTCTTCTAAAGCTTTTAATGCTTCTTGACGATCTCGTGCAATTTCGTCCATTTCATCTTTATTCAGTTTATTGACAATTCTTTTTTTACGAACTTCAATGTTTACTGTTTTTGTCTTTGCACGGACGCCAGTACCACTGGATATTTTCAAGGTACCTGTGGATTTTCTTTTAAGAACAACTTTCTTTTTAGGTGTTTCATCCTTGCTTTCTTTTCCATGAGCAGAACGTAAGTATGCTAACAATTGTCTTTTGTCTTCATTACTAATTGTGTCATCTGCACTTTTAATGGATATACCGGCTCCTGACAACTGATCCATCAGTTGTTCAAGCGATATTCCAAGGACTTCTGCTAATTGTTTTACTGTTACTTCAGACATTCTGAACCTCTTTATTTTATTTATTCTTCCTCTTCAAACCAGTGTTTACGAGCTTCTACAATTAATTGTGATGCTTGTTCTTCTGATAATTCGGAAATTTCCATCAATTCATCAGTTGATAAATCTGCTAAATCATCCCTGGTTGTAATTTGTTTTGACGCTAATGTATATGCTAATTTACTATCCATTCCTTCTAAATTCAGTAAATCATCTGCTGGTTTTGTTTCTTCCAGTTTTTCTTCTTTTGAGATTAATTGCGTCAAAAGCGCATCTCTGGCTCTTTGTCTCAACTCACTCACAACATCTTCATCAAATCCTTCAACTGCTAATAATTCGGATTTATCGACGTAAGCGATTTCATCAATTGAACTGAAGCCTTCTTGTACGAGTATAACTGCCATGTCTTCATCAATATCTAATTGATCCATGAATTTCTCAACAAATTCCATCGCTTCAGACTGATTCTTCTCATCCGCTTGTTCGGATGTCATTACATTAATATTCCAGCCTGTTAACTCACTTGCCAAACGAACATTTTGTCCACCACGTCCAATGGCTTGTGATAATTTATCTTCGGCAACGGCGACATCAATGCTATTTCTGTCTTCATCAACGACTATGGATTCAATTTCCGCAGGCGCCATTGCATTAATGACAAAATGAGCCGGATCTTCATCCCATAATACGATATCAATTCTCTCACCGCCTAGTTCGTTTGAAACTGACATTACACGAGATCCTCGCATACCCACACAAGCTCCAATCGGATCTAGTTTTGGGTCTGTTGAGTGAACCGCTATTTTAGCACGAAATCCAGGGTCCCTAGCAGCTCCTTTAATTTTAATCAAACCTTGATCTATCTCAGGGACTTCTACTTTAAATAACTCAATTAAAAACTCAGAGGCACTTCTTGAAAGAGTCAATAGTGGCCCACGATTATCCTTGTTGACTTCTATAAGTAATCCACGTAAACGATCTCCTCTACGAGTCATTTCTCTTGGAATTGACTGATCCTTCGGAATGATAGCTTCCACTTTATTTCCTAAATCCAGGAAAATATGTCCTCTGTCGACTCTCTTCACTGTGCCATTCAAAACTTCGCCGACTCGATCTTCATATTTATCGACCACTTGCATTCTTTCTGCTTCGCGAACTTTTTGCAAGATAACTTGTTTAGCGGTTTGTGCTGCAATTCGGCCAAACTCAATAGATTCCATTTCTTCTTCTAAAACATCACCGATTTCCACTTCCGGATTGTCTGACTGTGCTTCTGATAACGCAACTTGCTTATCTTCAAATTCCAAATCTTCATCAGCGACCACTTCCCAACGTCTAAAACTACGGTAGTTACCAGTTTGTGGGTTAATTATCACTTTAACATCCATATCTTTACGATGTTTTTTTCGTGTTGCAGACGCCAAAGCTAACTCAATAGCTTCATAAATGACTTCTTTAGTAACATTTTTTTCATTAGACAATGCTTCTGCAACGTATAAAATCTCTTTACTCATTTTTAAACTCCATCAAAAACCAGGAACAATTCTTGCTTTCATAATCGTATCAAAATCAACAATGATTTGTTCACCTTCTGATTCTATTGTTATTTTGTCACCCTCAACAGTGATAATTTTACCTTTAATTTTTCTTCTATTATCAATTTTATGATTCAAATTTATCTTTGCTTCTTCACCAATAAATTGTTCAAATTGTTGTGGTGAGAATAGGATTCTATCCAAACCCGGTGATGAAACTTCAAGAACATAAGCCATTGATATTGGCTCTTCAACATCCAACACCCCTGATATTTCATAACTGACATCTGCACAATCGTCCACTGAGATTCCTTCCGGACTGTCTATATAAACTCTTAATAGAGCATCAGCTTTACGAATTTGGTATTCAATTCCCCAAAATACATAACCCATTGCTGTAATTACAGGTTCCAATAACTCTGTTAGAACTTTTTGCTTCATATTCAGATTAACATTTTTAACAATCAAAAAAGGCTCCCTATGGAGCCTTTAGTAGTAGAAACAAATTAAATTGCCTCATAAAATTTGGTAGCGGGGGCAGGATTCGAAC
>JAGRJP010000100.1:0-11763 GCA_020442665.1 Lysobacterales bacterium | reverse complement strand
CTTCGGGTTATGAGCCCGACGAGCTGCCTGACTGCTCCACCCCGCATCATTAAAGGAGTTGAATTTTAACATTAACTTGATAAATTTCAACATATTCCTTTTGTTAGTTGCTGATAATTTTAATAATTTATTAAATTAGACAAAATAAAAAGGTTGGCATTAGCTGAAGTGCCAACCTTTGTTATTATATAAAAGGTTAACTTACCTTTTCTTTTGCAGCTTTTTCTTAATACGACTAAGTGCTTGAATTTGAGCAACTGCTTTCGCTAAATCAGCCTGAACTCTTGCCAAATCCTGACGTTTATCAGAATCTTTCAATAATCTTTCAGCTTCTTCTTTGGCTCTTATAGCAGCAGCCTCATCAATGTCTTCAGCACGTGTTGCTGTATCAGCTAAAACAGTTACTATATGAGGTTGAACTTCTAAAATTCCACCAGAAACATAATAGTTTTGACGAGAGCCGTCTCTCATTTCAATTCTGACTTCACCTGGTTTCAGTAATGTAATCAGAGGTGCATGTCGTGGTGCGATACCTAGTTCACCAGCTATCCCTGTAGCAAAAACCATTGCCACTTCACCTGAGAAAATCTCATTCTCTGCACTAACTATGTTACATTGAATTGTACTCATATTTCACTCCGCAGGATTATGCTGCTTTAGACTCCATTGCTTTGGCTTTTTCAATCACTTCATCAATTGAACCAGCCATGTAGAATGCTTGCTCCGGTAAGTGATCATACTCACCTTCAATAATTCCTTTGAACCCTCTGATTGTTTCAGCTAATGAAACATATTTACCTGGGGAACCTGTAAATACCTCTGCCACGAAGAATGGTTGTGAGAAGAATCTCTCTACTTTACGAGCGCGATAAACAACTTGTTTATCTTCTTCAGATAATTCATCCATACCCAAAATAGCGATAATGTCTTTAAGTTCTTTATATCTTTGCAATGTTCCTTGAACCGCACGAGCCACATTATAGTGCTCTTCACCAACAATATTCGGATCCAATTGACGTGATGTGGAGTCTAGAGGATCAACCGCTGGATAAATACCTAATTCTGCAATATTTCTCGATAATACAACAGTCGCATCCAAGTGAGCAAATGTTGTCGCAGGAGATGGGTCAGTCAAGTCATCGGCCGGTACATAAACTGCTTGAATTGAGGTAATAGAACCTTTCTTGGTTGAAGTAATACGCTCTTGCAGCATCCCCATTTCTTCTGCCAAAGTCGGTTGGTAACCCACAGCAGATGGCATACGACCTAACAATGCTGATACCTCAGTACCTGCCAATGTATAACGATAAATATTATCAATAAACAATAAAACGTCACGACCTTCATCACGGAACTGTTCAGCAATTGTCAACCCAGTTAATGCTACACGCAGTCTGTTTCCCGGAGGCTCATTCATCTGTCCATAAACCAATGATACTTTATCAAGTACGTTTGAGTCTTTCATTTCGTGATAGAAGTCATTTCCTTCACGAGTACGCTCACCCACACCGGCGAAAACAGAGTAACCACTATGCTCAATCGCAATGTTACGAATCAATTCCATCATGTTTACAGTTTTACCAACACCGGCACCACCGAACAATCCAACTTTACCACCTTTGTTAAACGGACATACCAAGTCGATAACTTTAATGCCTGTCTCCAATACATCGTTACTTGCAGCTTGCTCTTCATAACTTGGAGCTTGACGGTGAATTTCCCAACGCTCTTCTTCACCAATTTCTCCGGCGTGGTCAATTGGGTTACCCAATACATCCATGATACGTCCTAGAGTTTTCTTACCAACAGGAACTTTAATAGGGGCACCGGTTGATTCAACATTTAAGTTTCTTTTCAGACCATCTGTTGAACCCAACGCAATTGTTCTGACAATTCCGTCACCCAACTGTTGTTGAACTTCAAGAGTTGTGTTTGTTTCCGCAATTGTTAAAGCCTCATAGACTTTAGGAACGTCTTTACGATCGAATTCTACGTCAACAACCGCACCAATAATTTGTACTATTTTACCTGAACTCATTTTAAAATCCTCAATACTTAAACTGCGGCGGCTCCGCCAACAATCTCTGAAATTTCTTGTGTAATGGCAGCTTGACGTGCCTTGTTATATACTAGTCGCAAGTCTTTAATCAGCTCACTCGCATTATCTGTGGCGTTTTTCATCGCTATCATTCTTGCAGCATGTTCGCTAGCTAAGTTTTCCAAAATTCCTTGAAACACCAATGATTCAACATAACGACCTAATACGAACTCTAAAACATCTTTTGCTTCCGGTTCATAGAGGTAATCAAAGTTGTTTTTGACTCCATCGTCATCGGTTGCTTCAAGTGGCAGAAGCTGTTGAACTGTTGGCTTTTGAACAATTGAATTAACAAAGTCATTAAAAACTAAATTGATACGATCAATTTTTTCTTCCGTGAACAAATCCAACATAACTTTAACAACACCAACCAGTTTTGTCAGTTCCGGATTATCACCCAATGAGCTAATGCTTGCTTTTAATGAAACATCAACACTCTTGAAGAAAGTTGATGCCTTGTTACCAATTGTCACAGCGTCTACATCAACACCTTTATCTTTCCATTGTTTCATATCAGCAACGGTTTTTTTGAAAAGGTTTGTATTCAAGCCACCACAAAGACCTCTATCGGTAGAGATAATAATGTAACCAACTCTTTTAACTTCACGCTCTTTCATGAAAGGATGTCTGTACTCAGGAGATGCATGAGCCATATGCCCGATGATTTTTTTCATCTGTGTAGCATAAGGTCTTGCCTCCATCATTTGGTCTTTGGCTCGTTTAATTTTACTTGCCGAAACCATTTCAAGTGCTGAAGTCACCTTTTTCGTGGACTGAACACTTTTAATTTTGGTTACAATTTCACTTCCGACTGCCATATTACTTGCTCTTTAAATCAATTTTTACTTTTTAAAGTAACTTCTTTCTACCATGTACCGGTTTTTTTGAACCCTTCAATTCCACCCTTAATAGTCGCTTCAACTTCATCATTGTAATCACCGGATGCACTGAGTTTATTCATAAACTCTTCTTGTGATCCATTCATGTGATCTAATAATGCGGCTTCGAAACCACCAATCTTGTTAAGTTCGATGTCATCCATGTAGCCTTTATCAACCGCATACAAAGTCACTGCCATTTCAGCAACACTCATAGGAGAATATTGTGCTTGCTTCATCAACTCTGTTACTTTTTGACCACGTTCAAGTTGTCTTCTGGTCACTTCGTCTAAGTCAGATGCAAATTGCGCAAACGCTGCAAGCTCACGATATTGAGCCAATGCTAAACGAACACCACCACCTAATTTTTTAATCACTTTAGTTTGGGCTGCACCACCAACACGTGACACAGAAAGACCCGCATTAATCGCAGGACGAATACCAGCATTAAATAAATCAGTTTCCAAGAAAATTTGTCCGTCCGTAATCGAAATTACGTTCGTTGGTACGAACGCTGATACGTCACCAGCTTGTGTTTCAATGATTGGCAATGCTGTTAGTGAACCTGTTTGGCCTTTAACCTTACCTTTAGTGAACTCTTCAACATAATCTGCATTCACACGAGCCGCTCTTTCCAATAATCTTGAGTGAAGATAGAAAACATCGCCAGGATAAGCCTCTCGTCCCGGAGGTCTTTTTAACAATAATGATACTTGTCTGTAAGCCCATGCTTGTTTTGTCAAATCATCATAAACAATCAAAGCATCCTGACCACGATCGCGGAAGTATTCACCCATTGCACAACCCGCATAAGGAGCAATATATTGCATCGCAGCGGAATCAGAAGCTGTTGCCGCAACAACAATTGTATGATCCATTGCACCAAACTCTTCCAATTTACGTACAATCGCCGTTACTGACGAACGCTTTTGTCCAACCGCAACATAAATACAAGTCACGCCTTTTCCTTTTTGGTTGATAATCGCATCAATTGCAACCGCTGTTTTACCGGTTTGTCTATCGCCAATAATCAACTCACGTTGTCCTCTTCCAATTGGAACCATAGAGTCAATAGACTTTAGACCCGTTTGAACAGGTTGATCAACTGATTGACGCTCAATAACACCTGGTGCAATACGCTCCACAGGAGATGTTTCTTTCGCTTCAATCGGTCCATTTCCGTCAATTGGGTTACCCAAAGCATCGACAACACGTCCAACCAACTCTGGTCCAACCGGCACTTCAAGAATTTTACCGGTACACTTCGCTTTGTCGCCTTCAGAGATATTTGTATAATCACCCATAATCACAACACCAACCGAGTCACGCTCAAGGTTCAACGCCAATGCATAAGTGTTATTAGGTAACTCAATCATTTCACCTTGCATGACATCTGCAAGTCCGTGAATTCTGGCAATACCGTCTGATACAGAAACAACTGTACCTTCTGTTCTTGCTTCTGATTGTACTTTGAAATTCTTAATGCGTTCTTTAATCAGTTCGCTAATTTCTGATGGATTCAATGTCGTTTGCATTGTATGTCCTCTTTGCAATTAAGAGTGGCTTATTTCCACTCGTGATTATCTTAAATTAATTCAACAATTCTGTTTTTAGCTTTTCTAATTTGGCCTTTAATGAACCATCAATAACCAAGTCACCTGCAACCACTCTTGCTCCACTTAACAATGAAGCATCAATGTGTTGTGTCACTTTAACTGTTTTTCCGGTTCTTTTTGACAGAGATGCTGTTATTGCCTCAACCTGCTCTTTGCTGATTTCTTCTGCTGTATAAACATCAGCACTTAATGTTTTTGCATCATTTTCACTGATGGTTTTAAAAACACTGACAACATCAGGTAAAAGCACCAATCTGTTGTTGTCTGCCAGCAACTGAATAAAGTTTTTATATCCTTCGTCAGCGCCTGAACCAGAAAGCATATCAACCAAACCTGCCAAATCTTTGTTCGGTGATGAAAAAGCATCAACAACCTCATCAACAGAAGCCAATCCTGCCGATACAGATAATTGTTTCAACCAAGACTCAACCAAGCCTTCTCCTTTTGCGTAATCAAAAGCTGCTTTAGCATAAGGCCTTGCCAGAGTAATGAGTTCAGCCATGTTATATCTCTTTTACCAAATCATTCAATAAATCGGCATGAACTTTTGAGTCAACTTCTTTGTTTAACAACTTTTCAGTTCCGGCTAATGCCAAAGCTGATACTTGTTTTCTCAAATCCTCTTTTGCACGATTTGCTTCTTGCTCGATTTCAGCAACCGCGGCTGCCATTTGACGGTCTTTTTCTGCCAATGCTTCCGCTTTTGCCTGGTCTTTTATCTTGGTTGCCATTTTGTTGGCTGATTCTCTGACAGTACTTGCCTGATCTTTAGCTTCATTCAGAATGCTTTCCGCCTCTTCCTGAGCTTTTTTCAATTCAGCCTCTGCTTTATCAGTTGCTGCCAAACCGTCAGCAATCTGCTTTTCGCGTTCTTCCATTGCACCAAGAATGACCGGCCAGATGTATTTCATAGTGATTAAAACTACTATCAAAAAAACAACCAGCTGTATTATTAATGTGAAATTTATAGACATTTCATTTTCTCCTAAATAAATCTAAAAAGTTCTTTTAGAGTGTTATTTAGTTTGCTGCTGTTACCTGCGCCAAGAATGGGTTGGCAAATGTAAAGAATAATGCCAAACCAACACCAATCATCGCTACCGCATCAAGTAAACCCGCAATCAGGAACATTTTACCTTGCAGCATTGGTGCCAATTCAGGTTGTCTGGCAGATGCTTCCAACAAGCGACCACCCAACAAACCAAAACCGATAGCAGTACCCAAAGCACCCATACCGATAATTAAAGCTACTGCGATTGCTGTCATACCTTGAATGTCAGCGATTAAAGCCAAGTTTTCCATCGTTTTCTCCGATTAATTATTTTAACGAAATAAAAAAGTTATAAAAATTTGTTTTTATCAATGTCCGGTATCATGTGACTGAGCCAGATATACCACGCTCAGCATCATAAAAATGAACGCTTGTAATGTTATAATCAATATGTGGAACAACGCCCAAACCAATCCCAACAAAAATTGAGCGATTATCATTGTGATTCCACCAAATGATATCAAATGTTCCAGTCCATAGCCCAATGTAAACACCGCTATTAACAAGAATATCAACTCACCGGCATAAAGATTACCAAACAGTCGTAACCCCAAGGATACCGGCTTAGCAATTGTTTCTACGGTGTTTAACAACATATTAGGAACTAGCAACAATAATTTAAAAAATATGTTGTCTGCTTCAAAAGGATGTCCAAAGTATTCTTTGGCATATCCAATCGGTCCTTTTTTGGTAAAGTTATAATACATGACCAAAAGTATTACAGCAAAAGACATGCCGAACGTAATATTCAAATCAGTAGAGGGAACCACTCTCATATAATCTATACCAGCCAACTTTCCTCCGGCAGGTAATAAGTCCACAGGAATCAAATCCATAAAGTTCATTAGAAACACCCAAACAAATATACTGAGTGCTAAAGGAGCAACAACTTTGCTCTTGTAGTGGAAGAGGTCGTTAACTTGTTCATTAACAAACCCTATAATCATTTCCACAAAATTTTGTGAACGAGAAGGAACTCCGGCTTTCACATTTTTGGCAATATAACCAAAGAAAGCTAGAAAGATAACAGCTGTAATAATTGTGTAAATAACACTGTCCAAGTGTATTGTCCAAAAAGATGAGCCTTCTACCAACTCCAAGGTATTGTTTTTAAGGTGGTGTTCTATATATCCGCCAATGCCGCCTGCGCCATCACTCATTATACTTTTACTCTTTATCTAAATACCGTTACCAATGCTACAAAAAATACCAACAATGTAGCTAAAAAACCTAAAATTACCGACAAAAAAGGAAGTGCCAGCTTTGCAAAAGCCAAATAAAACAATATTGCAACTACAAGGAATTTTATTGCTTCTGCTTTAAATATTCTTCCGGTAGTTAATTGCCCTGAACGACTTCCAAATCCAAAAACCATTCCGGCAAATACCAGACTTCCAACCACACCCACTAAAGACCCGTATAACCCTGAGATTGCTGATGTGACACCAGATACAATAAACAGGATTGCAAATACAACCAGACCCACTAGCAACTGCCAAATCGGTATGAGAAAAACCTTCTTTTTGACCTGTGTGAAAGATAAATTATCACTCATAATATTGGTTTTTTCTCTCTTGAAAAATCGAATTTATTTTGCGTCCGATTTTTAGCCCTTGTTAAAAGCGGGTGAATTATATAGGTTTAGGGGATACAAAGCAACATTAGCAGATAATAATATAATGAAATAACCACTAAATAACCCCTGTCTTGGCTACACTCTAATCTTTTACAATTTGCTGGCATTCAGTTAAAATTCATCCTTGGAAGACTATAATCTCAATACTTTAAGATGTTGTTATGAAATCATGAAAAGAATTCTCTCCATACTGGCTCTACTTTTTCTGCTACAAGGGTGTGTCTCCGATTATTATCGTTACAGTGATTACGATGATATTTATTATGAGGATGACTACTATGGATACGATGAATACTACGGATATGATGACTATTATTCATACAATTACTATCCTGATCGTTGGGGTGTCAACTACAGCAATGTCTATTACAGCCCATATCGTTATCCGAGAGTCGGCTTTTATAACCATTACTACTATAGCCCTTATAGCTACTGGGGAAGTTATTCTCCGTGGGGATATGTTTCCTACAATGATTATTATGGATGGAGTTTTGGAATCGACTATTTTTGGAATTCTTTTTGGGATTCTCCGAGCAGAAGACATCACAATCATTACTACAATCCTTATAACAGCTATTACTATTCCAGTTATTGGGATAACTACTGGAGAAGCTATCGCAACGACAGACACATCTCAGCTCGCTCAGAAGTGGCTCGTATAGCTGCAAGAAACAATCATGGCTATAGCAATAGATACACCAACAACCCAAGACACACATACAGAAGCACCGAACCTAACAGTCGTGTAAGTGTGAATAACCGTGTTTCACCAAACACGCCCAGACCCAACAGCAGGCAAAGAACAACTGAGGGATACTCCAGCCAAAGACAACCGACAACTCGCCAACCTTTCACAGAGTCAAATAACCGATATAACAACAACCGATATCAAAACTCTTCGAATTCACAGACATCGTACAGGGGCAATACAAGCAATAGGCCATATACACAAAACCAACCTCGCCCACAGGAGCAAATGCGCCAAAATTCAAGTACAAGCTACAATCAGGTCAGAGAAATTCGCAGGGGTAGTAGTTACTCTAATAACCACAGAACCATAAACAATCAACAGAACCAAGGTAGTTATAACAGAAACATACAAACTAAACCTCAGATTAGCAATCGCCCTGTTGTAAAACCAACTTACAGAAGCACAATATCAACTCCTCAGAATCAAGGACAAAGAGTTCAACCGTCCTCACCAAATCAATCGAAACCAGTTGTGAATGACAATAGCAAACCTGCTGTCAGGCCAACACGATCAAACACGGATCGCTCATCCAGTCGAAATAACAAACCCTCATCATCAGAGAGAAACTCTTCTTCAAGAGCTCGTTCTGAAATTAAGGGAATAAGATAGTTTCAATGTGAACGTTATTTGGAATTCTAAACGAACTCTTCGGGGTTCGTTTTTTTTATCTGTGAAATGGTGGTTTTTTTCGCCAATACTGAATCAACAAAAACCCACTCAGCGCTCCGCCTAAATGGGCAAAGTGCGCGATACCATCGTTTCTTGATGTTAGAATATTGAGCAATAATAGCACCCCATATCCAATAACCAAATATTTAGCCTTTACCGGCATCGGTGGTAAAAGTAAAAAGATTTCGCGTTCCGGCCACATCATTCCATAAGCCAACAACAAGCCAAATACCAAACCTGAAATTCCTATTACATTCGCATTAACAAATATCATGTGAGTGATTGCAGCACCAACAATACAAACAAATACAAAAGTTAAATATCTTTTAGCTCCCCAGTATCGCTCAATCTGAGAACCAAACATCCACAATGCTAAACCATTGAAAAGCAAATGGGCAAAATTACCATGCAAAAAAGCATAACTAATCAATTGAACCGGGTTAAATCCGTAATTAAAACTTTGTAATACGAAAAAATATAAATTCACCACATGTTGCAGAATGAAAACCACAATGATAGAAATTAACAAATAACGGGTAACCACCGGTATATTTCTTAAGTGATAGTTGAAATTGTTTTTGGCGTTTCGTAAAAATCTTCCGATTTGATATTTATTCATTGCTGTGAAAAGCGATTAGTTCAGCTGGATAAATAATGCCATCTTCTTTAATTTCAAGAGAGACAACCGCACAGTCCGATGGGCTCATATAGATTCTTTGTCCAGAAAGGTGGGTGACTAATTCGCTCAATGTAGGATTGTGCCCAACCAATAACAATGTTTCAAATGGCGAGTTCTCAACTTGTTTGAGCCACTCTCCGGAATACGTTGAATAGAGTTCTTTTTTTGTCTCAACACAATCAATCACGCAATGGCTGCAAATTATTTTTGCAGTTTGCGAGGTTCTCTCCGCAGCCGAACATATACAAGCTTGTATTTTTTGTGACAAGTTTTCTGAAAAGCTTTTTATAAAATCGGCAGTTTGTTTCACTGCTTGAATTCCTTTTTCTGTTAAAGTCCTGGCAAAGTCTGTTTCCGCATGTGAGTTTGCATACCCATGTCTGACTACAAAAATGGTTTTTCTTATCATTTTAAGCTAACGATTTAACCAAGGAAACATATCGCTTTACCACCTCGTCATTAGTTAAGGTATTATCAAGCTGCTTGATTTTCTGACTAATTTGTTTGACCAGAGGTGCATTTTTCTCTTTACCCATTTCAAATGCCAATCCGCAAAGTTTAGAGTCAAACTTCTGTAGTTCAAAGAAAAATTGCTCCTGTTGTTCGCCAAAAAATTTTCTGGCACTAATCATTGATGGAGATACATTTTGAATTTCATTGTAAACATTGATACTGGATCGGGCATAATCTTTCAGATCCGCAGCAACATTCGCAGTATCAATGTCACAAGCAATATATGCCAATTCTATATCTGTATCAGAAAATTCAGTATTATCAACCAGAAGATATTTCAACAGTTTTCCATTATAAATATTGCCTCTGTTGTCTTCGCTACGTCCAAATGTACTACCGTGAATCATGAGTTTGAGTACATTTCTATGTTCTTTTGTTATTAAATCTTTTGTATCATATTTTTCCAAAAGTCTTAATAATTCCTGAAAACTAGCTTGCTCATTTGAACCGACGCAATCACTCACATTTGGAGTCTCGGATTGTCTTAAATCATGGCAACTGACAAAAAGAGACAATAATGTCCAACCATAATCTGGAATTTCTGAACCCTCTTGCAATGCTGAGATTTTTATAAGGCGTTTGAATAGGTCATCAATATGCTTTTCGCTATGATAACTTCTAGGATTAAGGCTTAAAGAGCCATTTCGTAATGCCATTCTAGCATAAGCAATAGTGACAATTTTTTTTGTCAATTTTCGTACATGTTTGTCACCAACTCTTGGTTCATACCACTGATACCACAATCGTAACGAATTATCCGTGGCAGTCGCCTGATCATGCAATAATGCCTCAGCCTGAGCCATTGAGGCAATTCTTTCCTCTATCAAATCAGGTGGAAACATTGTTGAAATAGTCGGCTTTTAAAATCATAGCCAACTATTTTAACTTGCGATAATAATTATGCAAGCAAAGAAAGACTCCTGCAACGAATGCACAGGAGTCCTTACGGTTCATTTTATCCGAAAATGGATTTAAAGATGAAGAAGAAAATAATCGACAATACAGCACCGGCTGGAATTGTTATCAACCAAGATGCAAAAATTCCTCGAACAACTGTCAGATTAATTGCACTAATTCCTTTCGCTAAACCGACACCCAGAACGGCTCCAACCAAAGTGTGAGTTGTTGAAATTGGCATTCCTGTTGATGATGCCACAACAATCGTCATTGAAGCACCCAACTCTGCAGCAAATCCCCTTGAAGGAGTCAGATGGGTGATTTTTTTACCAACAGTGGCAATCACTTTTCTACCATAAGTAGCCAGACCGATAACGATACCGATACCACCAACCAGCAATATCCATGAATCCAATGCTGATT
Source organism: Lysobacterales bacterium (assembly GCA_020442665.1). Classification (GTDB taxonomy): domain Bacteria; phylum Pseudomonadota; class Gammaproteobacteria; order Xanthomonadales; family Marinicellaceae; genus NORP309. The sequence goes on along the minus strand of JAGRJP010000100.1, from coordinate 552 downwards.
TCCCTGTAATCATTCCGGTTTTTGCTGTTGATACAACCGCTGCAAGAGGACCTACCGCATTAGCCACATCATTTGAGCCATGTGCAAACGCCAAACCACTCGCGGTAATGACCATGAGTACTGCGAAAACTTTTTCTACAGTGTAAAAGTGGAAATCTTTTTCTTTCTTCTTGTTGGGTTGAATTTTACTAATGAAAATTGCACCGATTACAGCCACTACCACGCCAATCAATGCTGCATAGAGATAGGCTTCTTGTGAACTAAAACTAATATCTGAAACGTGTTTCAAACCCTTTTTGATTGTTACTAATGTCATAAAAAAAGCTGTTAAAAAGATATAAAACGGCACATATCTTTTTGCTTTTGTTAAAGGATCATCAGTACGAAGAATCAAAACCTGAACGCTTTGGAATAACAAGAAAGCAATAACTCCGGAAGTAAGTGGAGAGACTACCCAGCTCATTACAATACTTCCCACCTGACCCCAATTCACAGCATCCATTCCGACGCCAATTGCGGCAAAACCTACAACTGCTCCGACGATTGAGTGAG
>JAGRJP010000099.1 GCA_020442665.1 Lysobacterales bacterium | reverse complement strand
CTGCCATTCTGGCATTCAAAAGTGCTATCCTGCACTTTTAGTCGAACCGTCACTTCGTGAAGTTCGACTCCAGACTCATTAAATTAAAAAAGCAGCCATTGGCTGCTTTTTTAATTTGGTGGAGGCGGGGGGAGTCGAACCCCCGTCCGCCAGTCCTCCATTTGAGGATCTACATGCTTAGCTTTGTCTTTTAGTCTCGTCTTGCCAACTCCGACAATCAGGATTTGGTTTGACCAGTTCAGATAATTTTAACCTGAAACCGTCCAAACACCGGTTCAAGCGATCTTGCTAATCGACCCTTGTTCTGAAACCGCAAGCTGAATCAGAAAAGGGCTAGCTATTAAGCAGCTAGAGCGTAGTTATCGTCGTTTGCAACTATAACATTTGAAACATTTTTTACGAGGCTAGCTTCATCCTCGGCATGCACCTACAAACTTTGTAACTCACGTCGAAACCAATGACGCCCCCAAGTTCGTAAGAAGTGACTGTCTTTTTAACAGTAACGGATTGGACATTTTATGTCCTAATAAGTTCAACTCAAAGCTCTTTATGATAATTAATGAGCTTTGTTATTTTATTGAGTTGAAGTTATTTTTTGCCAAGCATTCTTTTTAATGTAGCGTCTTTAGCAATGAAATGATGTTTCAAACTTGCTGCTACATGTAAAAGGATAGCAATTGACATTACTATCATAAGGATCTTGTGCATCTCTTCTCCAATTTCATGAATATTATGACTCAATGCAACCCTTTTACCATCAATGACATTAGGTGCAAGCAATTCAAAACCAAATACATTTAAGCCATGACCTCCGCCTGCAGTCATCATCATTCCTGAAATTGGGAACAATAAAGTGCCAATCAACAAAACCCAAAGAACTGCTTTTGATACAAAATTTTCCATGCTATTCATCTCAGCAACGTGTTCTGGGAACCCTCTGATTAAACGTCTTATAACACGATAGAGAATAAAAACAAATAATATGATTCCAATTGATTTATGGATTGGATATAAACTACGTAACTTAAACTCATCCATGCAATAGCCAACAATAATCATCGCAATTATTGCGAGACCTATAAACCAATGAAGAAAAATGGTTGTTTTAGTTAGAGATTTATCTGAGTTCATACTCGCTCCTGTTTATTAATATTTATGAGTATTATAACAAATGATTTTAATCCCCTGCAATGGTCATTTCTTCTATTAACCATGAGCCGGTTTGAGTTTTACTGCGTTTATCCACATCGTTGGCAACCAATACCAGATTTTTGTACATATCTTTGAGATTTCCGGCAATGGTTAATTCTGAAACCGGAAACTGGATTTCGCCATTTTCAACCCAAAAACCTGATGCACCGCGTGAGTAATCTCCAGTCACTGTGTTAATGCCCTGCCCCATGACGCTGGTGACAAATAGTCCGGTTCCCATTGTTTTCAACGCCGCTTGTAAGTCATCTTTTCCGGTCTTAACAAACAAATTATGAGCACCCCCGGCATTTCCGGTGGCTTGCATTTTAAGCCTGCGTGCGGAATAAACTGAAAGCAGAAAACCTTTTAACACACCTTTATCAATCAATTGACGTTGTTTTGTGGCAACGCCGTTACTGTCAAAATTACGAGATGCCATGCCTTGTTTGACAAACGGATCTTCATTGATTTCAAACCATTCGGGAAAGATTTGATTTTCCAAATCATCTTTCAAAAAACTCGCTTCCTGATACAAACTACTGCCTGAAATCGCCGATAACATATGTCCAACCAAGCCCTGAGCTACAGGAGCTTCAAATAATACCGGCGCTTTGGTGGATTTCACTTTCTGCGCACCAATTCTCGATAAAGTTCGTTCGGCGGCTTTCCTGCCTAATTCTTCCGCATTCATCATTTGGTAAAAATTACAAGAAGCATCCCACCAATAATCGCGCTCCATATTACCGTCTTTTTCAGCAATGGCAACGACACTAATTGAAGAATTTGTTCCTTGCTTATGACCGATAAAACCATTGGAATTGGCATAAATAGAACTACCCTCACCGATTGAAACATTCGATTCGTCAACAACTAAGCCTTTGCTCTCCAAGGCCGCTGATTCAGCTTGCTTTGCCATTTCAATCAATTCATCGGCTGTCACATCAGCCGGATGATAAGTATCTAACTCTTTAAAGTTATCAGGATTCGCTAACAATTCAGGCTCAGCAAGTCCGGCGTATTCGTCTTCTTCTGTCAGTTTAGAAATCTCAATGGCTTTTTTGATGGTTAACTCGATACTTTCCTTATCCAAAACAGCCGTCGAAGCCGAACCTTTGGCTTTACCACTATAAACGGTGATAACTAATGAGCTGTCATTGGAATTTTCAATGGTATCCACATCATGATTGCGGACGCTGACAGCTAAACCGCTTCCCTGTGAATAAACAACTTCCGCCTGAGTTGCCCCGTTTTTCTTTACTGTTTGTAAAATATCTGTAACAATCTGTTTGGTTTTATCTATATTCATATTTTTATCTGATGGTTAATCAAACTGACGAACTGGAATTCGAAAGCAAAACTCAAAGAAAGCATTATGCACATTCTATGGTCGATTTGGCACATAAATTGACAGAAATGAAACATTCTTTACTGATTGAATTACCAATTAACGAACAAATTATCAATGCCATTGTTGAATCTAAAAAGATCACCAGTCATATTGCTCGTAAGCGCCATTTTCAATATCTTGGTAAATTATTATTGAAAGACAACCATGAAGAAATTGTCGATGCCATTGAATCCAAAGAGAAAGAAAAAGAAGCCGGATTGCTTCGTCAGCCATTAATCAATTTATGGCTGGAAAAGACACTCGAAGACATGGAAATCATCAATGAATTGTATCCCACACACGATAACGCTGATATTCAAACCTTACGCCAACTGGCTCGTTCTGCTAGTAAAGAGAGTGCCAATTCTAAGAAGAACCGTAGAAAGCTTTTTGAACATCTGCGCATGATGGATCTGCAACACGCTTTACCAATGATTTAATCATTTAAGGACTTTTTGCCAAAAACCAACATCACACCAGCGGTTAAATTTATATCCGGCATCTCTAAATTCACCGGCTTTTTCAAATCCTAAAGACTCATGGAGTCTAACACTGGATGGATTGGGTAAAGTTAAGCAAGCAACTAAAAGCCGGAAATTCTTTTGTCTTAATTGTTCAATCAATTCTTGATAAAGAATTTTTCCTAATCCTCTATGCTTTTGTTGTGGATTGAGATAAATCGTTGTTTCCGCAGACTTGTCATAAGCCTGTTTCTCCCGCCAGCGAGAAGCATAAGCAAAACCAATGACTTCATTATCTTCTTCCATCACAATGTAAGGATAAACTTTTGTTATTTCAGCAATCTTCTCAGAAATTTCAGCAACCGAGTATGGGTCAATCTGAAAAGTGCAACTGTCATTCCTTACATAGTGATTTAGAATTTCAACAACCTGTGGAATATCAGAATTCAGAACATTACGAATAATCATTTTTTTGATTGGTTTATACAAAAACTAGGAATAATTGAAAAACACCTGATTTACCAGAATATTTTTCTTATTTCTCATTATAAATTCCATTTATAAAAAATGTGAATACAATAATTCATTTGAACAACTTTATTACTCATATTAATTCCTATAAACATGTTGCCAAGCAATAAATATAATTTTAAAAATAACATAATTGGTGGTTTTACTGCTGCGGTTATCGCTTTGCCATTAGGTCTGGCTTTCGGTGTTGCCAGTGGTATGGGAGCCTCTGCCGGAATCAACGGTGCGATTATTTTAGGGTTTATTGCAGCCTTGTTTAGTGGAACACCCACTCAAATATCGGGACCAACCGGACCAATGACAGTGATTATAGCATCGACAATCATTACATTGCATAATGATATTCGCTTAATCGCTACGACTATCCTTCTTGCCGGTATTTTACAAATTGTATTCGGGGTTTCACGCATTGGGCAATTTGTGAAGTACATTCCATATCCGGTCGTTTCCGGTTTTATGAGTGGAATCGGAGTAATAATAATTGTTTTACAGATAAATCCTTTTTTCGGAGTGCCCAGTGAAGCCTCGGTGATACAAATATTTTCCTCTCTGGCTCAAAATATAGCTAACATTAATTGGGATTCGGCAGGAATTTCAATTGCAACTTTGTTGATAATGTTTTTTACACCTCGCAAGATTGCACAAATAATTCCATCGCCCTTGATCGCTTTGTTCTGTCTTACTCCGCTTTCTATTTATCTGGGTTTGGATGTACAAACCATCGGTGAGATCCCTCAAAAGTTACCCGATATAATTACTCCTGCTATTTCACTTGAGAGTTATCAGCAAATTATAGTTCTTGGCTTTACGTTAGCAGTATTGGGAAGCATTGATACATTATTGACATCAGTAGTCGCAGATTCTATCACTCACACCAAACACAAACCGAATAAAGAACTAATCGCACAAGGCTTGGGTAATAGTGTTTGCGGTTTATTTGGAGCCGTTCCCGGTGCAGGAGCAACCATGCGGACAGTTATCAATATTAAAAGCGGAGGAACCAATAAAATATCAGGTATCACACACAGTGTCGTTATTTTTCTTGTGGTTGTGTTTTTTACACCGATTGCGGAGAAAATTCCAATGGCATTACTGGCAGGAATTCTGATTAAAGTCGGAATCGACATTATTGATTACAGATTCATCCGTGTTTGGAAAAGCAGTCCGGGCCATGATTTAGCAGTTATGCTGGTTGTGTTTTTTGTCACTGTATTTATAGATTTAATAACAGCTGTGGGCGTAGGCATAATTCTTTCTTCCCTGCTCATTGTTTACAGAATCACTCGAGAAACTCAAATTACCTTGGTTAATGAACCATTGAATTCATTATCAGATGATTTAGGTTCATCAACTCGAATTTTGAGTATCAATGGTGTGTTCTTTTTCGGCTCAAGTATTGCATTTGAAAGAAACGTCAATGAAACTTTAGATATTAAACGTTTCGTAATTGATATTTCCAATATCCCCTTCATGGATTTAACTGCAATATTTACCCTTAAAGATATCATCCTAAGACTCAAGGAATCGAATATTGATATCATAATTGTTGCAAAAAAACGCGAAAAAATACAACTCCTGAAATTCAACAAAACCGGTGTATTTGATGATATCCGCTTCCTTGAGAATATTCAGCAGCTTTGAAAATCAATACTCCACTTTTTCCATGCTATTTTTCCACAATTCAAAAGCCTCAATGGCCTCTTCGGGAAGTAGCTGTGTCATTTTCAGGTTGCGTTGAGTGAGCGGCAAATCCAACTCGTCATAAATAAACTGGTCATCAAAGTTGATTTTAGCAGCATCTTTTTTAGTGTTACCGTAATAAACAGCTTTGGGTCTGGACCAATAAATAGCCCCCAAACACATAGGGCACGGTTCGCACGAGGTGTAGATTTCGCAATCATCCAATTGAAATGTGCCTAAGATCTGGCAGGCATTTCTGATGGCTTCGACTTCGGCGTGAGCTGTGGGATCATTTTTATTAGTTACAGAGTTTGCACCAGTTGCAATGATTTCCCCATTTCTTACAATCACAGCTCCGAATGGTCCGCCGGTGTTGTTTTTGACATTCGCAATCGAAAGCTCTATGGCTTTACGCATAAATTTTTCATTCATAAGTATTTGTTATAATTCGTATTATTGTTATAAATATTGAGCAGAAAGCTGATTCAGATTTTCCTTGTCTTCTTCATTCAGGAATGGCGCAACAATCCGAATGACTTGGAAAATTCCGTGAGATAATTTTTTCTCTTCATCAAAATTATCATCATAAATAGCTATCGAATAGTTCAACCAGAATGTGGCTGTTAATGCCACCTGATCAGCAAGAGATGCAATGGTTTCGTCATCGGCATTGAGTGATCCGATTTCAGCCAGATGTTTCATGATGTTGAGAGCTGTTTGTGATTTTCTTGCCAAAATACGGCGAAAATGTCTTTTCAGGAATTCAATCCGATTCATCAACTGAATAAGATTTCGATACAAAAAACGATATTCCGATATCACTTCAAAAATCATGTGAAGATAAAACCACATATCCTCCATTGAAGTGTAATTTAAGTTTTCATCCGGTGTCAAAACCTGATTGATTTTCTTTTCATAATCCAGAAAAATCTGCCAGATAATGTCGTCCTTAGAGCGATAGTGATAATAAAGATTGCCGGGCGAGATATCCATCTCATCAGCAATGTGGTTGGTTGTCACATTAGGCTCACCTTCTTCATTAAAAAGGCGTAATGCTGTGGCAATAATTCTATCCTTGGTTTTCACAAGATTTAAAAGCTAGCCTAACAAACCTTTGACGGTATCAATGTATTTCTGCATGGCATCATCCGAACTCATGCCTTTGAGAGCTTCTCTGGCATCGTATTTCGCACCACCAACAAAATCAAAAAAACCGGGACGATCACCAGTGACATCACCTTCGGTAGCTTGCTTGTATAGCGAATAAAGAGTCAACATCATATCATCATTGGGCTTTTCAGATAGCGTTTTAACATCGGCGAGAGCCTGATCGAATTGTTGCTTTAAATCACTCATCAATATTTTCCTGTAGTTTTAACTTCAAAGTTTAATTTTGCCATGTATAATAACAATCGTCAAATATTTATTAAAGGGTGGAGATTATGGCATATTTTGTTACCGGAGCTACAGG
>JAGRJP010000098.1 GCA_020442665.1 Lysobacterales bacterium | reverse complement strand
CGGCCACATCGAGCCGGTGCGGGCCCAGTTGATCAGGGTGTCGGCCGAGGTGGTGACGAAGCCACGTTCCAGCACCGGATTGTCACCGGCCGGTCGCAGGATGTCGTCGACCGTGCCCAGCGGCTCGGGGTTGTGCATCAGTGACGAGATCACTCCCATTCGAGCGCTCCCTTCTTCCAGACGTAGAGAAAGGCCAGTTCCAGCAACACCAGGAAGAACAGGAACGACCACAAGGCGGCAGCCGGCTGCTCACCCAGGATCGTGGCCCAGGGGAACAGGAAGGCAATTTCCAGATCGAACAGGATGAACAGGATCGCCACCAGGTAGTAGCGAACGTCGAACTTCATCCGGGCGTCTTCGAAGGCTTCGAAGCCGCATTCGTAAGGAGAGAGCTTGTCTGCATCAGGCCGACGTGGGCCGAGCAGGCTGCCGAGGCTGAGCAGCGCGGCACCGAGCACGGTGCTGGCTGTCAGGAAGATCACTATGGGGAGATATTCGCCGAGCATGATCGCTGCGCTAGTCATCCGTGCCTGCGGTGAGTCGATCCCCCAACTGTCGCACCAGTGGTGCGATCAGCGGGGCAGAGCAGGAAACGATGGTGCCGACGGACAGACTCGAACTGTCACGGCTTGCGCCACTACCACCTCAAGGTAGCGTGTCTACCAATTCCACCACGTCGGCAAAGTAACATATTTTACCTTTCAAACACTTGACCTGCATCAATAAACAAGTCATTGATTCGTAATTATCCTTCGTCACCAGTTGAAACTTCTGCCGAATCTTCACCAGTGTCTTCTGATTCTTCCGAAGTTGTATCATCAGATACAGCCGGAACATCTGTTTCATCTGAATTAACGGATTCATTGACATCCATAGCAGGAACATCACTTTCCTGACTTCCACCAACAGGTGTAATTTGCGGAACATCTGAATCAGAAGTATTCAATGTGCCAACCACACCTAAATCAATTTCGCCAGCATCTTGCACCGCAAAGTCTTTACTCGCCTGCACAGCCATAAATAAACTGATTGCAAAAAACAAAAACGCTAATGTCATTGTGCTTTTTGTTAAGAAATTACCGGAACCTTTCGCTCCGAATACAGTAGCAGATGCTCCTGATCCAAAAGCCGAACCGGCTGTAGCCCCTGCTCCTTTTTGCACCAAAATAAATGCAATCATAGCCACAACGACCAAAACAAACAAAATTAATAATAGATTAACTGTCATTTTAAAACTCTCTGTTTGAAAAAAGCATTCTATTTCCTCGATACTTTTTCCGCTTGTTTACATATAGCAAGAAAATCGTCTGGGGTTAATGAAGCTCCTCCAATTAAACCACCATCAATATCCTGCATCGAAAATAATTCTTCAGCATTACTGCCTTTCACACTTCCGCCATATAATAATGGCACAAGATTTGCAATTGTTTCATTTTTCTCTCTCAGAAGACCTCGAATAAACTCGTGAACTTCCTGTGCTTGTTGAGAAGTTGCTGTTTTACCCGTTCCAATTGCCCAAACCGGCTCATAAGCAATTATTGCGTGCTCAAAAGCACCAATACCGACTTCTTCAATAACAGCATTAACCTGATCAGCAACGACAGACTCAGTAACACCGGCTTCTCTTTGTTCCAATGTTTCGCCACAACATAAAACCGGAACTAAACCCGACCGAATGGCTGCAGCAAATTTCTTCGCAACGTCCTCGTTGCTTTCATGATAATACTCACGTCTTTCAGAATGTCCGACCAACACCAAATCACAACCCAATTCCTTAATCATCGTTGCCGAAACTTCACCGGTATACGCTCCTTGATCGTATTCACTGACAGTCTGCGCACCTACAGATAAACTTCTACTTGCAATCGCGACAGCCTGGGCTATATAAGGAAACGGAGGAAATACAGCGACATCAAATACTTTATCAGTCGGCAACCCACTAATAACCTGCGAAATTAAATCATTAGTCATAGTTACTGAACCGTTTAATTTCCAGTTTCCGGCAACTAACAATTTCCTACTCATTCGACATTACCATAAAAATTAGCGTGCGGATTATAATACAATATTGCAACCACTTGAACCAAAATTTATTTCAAAGTGAAATTTAGAGCGTTTTCAATCAGATTAAAGATTATTTTTAAAAATTATACTCTTTAAAACCCAATTATGGCAAACTTGTTGCTATCTGATTATAATAGCGATTGACCGCAAATGGTCTGTTTCACGTTTAATGGAATTCATAATAATACAGGTAAAAAATGGGCAAGCCCAATATCTTAGTTGACAGCTTTAATCTCGGACTCAAACACGGTTCCGGAATCAAAACCTACGGTGCAACCCTTCTGGATGCATACAAAAAACTTAATTTTGACGTTGGCATTTTTGCAGACAACAAGTTTGTTCAAGGAAAAAACCCTATCCTTGATGAAGTTATGTTCTTTGACCAACAGTTCAAATTACCCAAGCAAAGATTTAATTCCAAATACTGGGAAGTTTTGCGTGACTCCATCCAGTTAGTTAAAAGCAAGCCGGTATCTACTTTTCCAGTGAATGTGACCAGTCCCGATATCAACAACTACTTATCAAAAGCAGCAGCAGAGAGCAAATACAGCTATATATGCAATGCACATGATGCGTTTCATTCAGCAAATCGTTTTTTCTATGTTTTCAAAAGATCGGTAAAATTTAAACTGGCGAAAAAACCGGATATTTGGCACATGACCACTCCTCTGCCAATCAGTATTAAAGGAACAAAGACGGTAATTACTGTTCATGATTTAATCCCGTTAAAAGTTCCTTTTACAACTTTGGATATTAAAAATAATTTTTACTATTTGTTCAAATGGGCATGTAAGTCAGCGGATATGATTTTGTCGGTTTCAGAACAAACCAAAAAAGACATTATCGATATTTATAAAATCCCTGAAGAAAAGATTAAAACGACTTGGCAGTCTGTTAAAAAAATAAAATCTTATACTGATGGAGATTTGGAATTTGATGAAAAATATCTGAAAAGCAATAAAATTAAAAAAGAAAAGTATGTCCTTTTTGTTGGAAATATTGAACCTAAAAAGAACATCAAGTCACTTATTACTGCCATGTCATTCGTCAATCCAAACATTAAATTAGTTATTGTCGGTAAAAAAGCATGGCTCTGGGAAGACCAGTTAAAGAATGTCAAAAAATACCTCGATGATGAAAGAGTTGTATTTATGGACTTTATCGACGATGATGAATTATCGGTTCTTTATCGCAATGCCAGTTGCTTAGTATTTCCATCTTTATACGAGGGCTTTGGATTACCGGTTCTGGAAGCGATGCAACATAATTGCCCGGTTATTTGCTCCGGAATTACCTCCTTGCCTGAAGTTGCCGGTGATGCCGCTTTATACATCGATCCTTATGATTATAAAGATATTCGAAATAAAATTTCAGCCATATTACACAATCCCGAATTAAGGATGGATATGATTGAAAAAGGCAAGAAAAGAGTTGAATTTTTCAGCCCTGAGAATTATGCCCGAAGACTTGAAAGTGCATATAGTTCCCTTGTTTAATGTTTGCATTTCTCAGAAAAGTTTTTAAATCCAAAAAATCCGGACATTATTTTATCCACATTCCTAAAACTGCCGGAACCAGTTTTATCAATATTCTGGATAATTGCCATGAGTTTGATTCCATTTTTCCATGCCAACTCTGGAGAGAAATCAACCAAGGAATTATTGATAGTAAAGACCACTACAAGCTGATTCGAGGACATTTTGGTGGCAATACCTATCGATTTTTATCATCAGGAAACCCACATTTATTAACCATTCTCAGACATCCACAGAGTCTTGCGGTATCAACCTATCATTTTATCAAAAGAGAAAAAAACACAGCGGTTCATGATTTGGTAACAAACTCACAAATGTCGCTGAAAGAGTTTCTAAAGCATTCACAAACCTCGGTTAAAATCAATAATCGAATGGTGAGACACCTATCCTTTGATTTAAAGGACGATCCTGAGGCTCAAGAGTTATTTCTATCCGAAGAAAGTATCAAGGTTATCAATCAATGGCTTGAGCCCGGTAAAAAAATTGATAATAAAGATCGCTTGCAAAGAGCTATAAATCTGCTTAATAATTGCTCCTGGTTTGGAATTCAGGAACAATTTGACAAATCAATGCAGCTGTTTGCATATACTTTCAACTTGCCGCCAAACGGTGATTCTCCCAATCTCAATGCTTTTAACCCAAAACAACCCATTGACGAAGAGTGCGTAAACATTATCTACCAGGAAAATGAGTTTGACTTAAAACTTTATAACCATGCTTTACAAAAGTTTGAAGAAAAATATGCACAAATGTGTAAAAAGTTAAAAAGTGAATTTCATACCGAATCATCGAAAGATATCAACCAGTTGATTGACTTGAACTATAGAAAACATCACAAAACCGAAATTCTTGAAAGTGTAGAATATGATTTTTCTAATAAACTCTTAGGAGGCGGATGGCATCGTAGAGAGATTACTTTACCAGAAAACGACTTTTTTCGTTGGACGCAAAGACCTGATTCCTTTATTGATTTCTGGTTGAAACCGAATATCTATGTATTGAGTATTCGAATCATCAATAGTATTAGCGAAGAACTTCTTGAAAATCTTGTTGTTACAGCTAATGACATCTCACTCGATTATCAGTTTGATGCCGCTATCGGAGTTGTGAGAATTTTAAGTGCACAAATCAATAAAGAAATGTTTAGTGACAATCTTTTAAGAATTCGTTTTATTCAACCAGAAACTAAAAGACATTCTGAAATTTTTGGTAGTAACGACAATAGACGCTTGGGGTTTGCCGTTCATTGGATTAAACTAGTCCCATGCCAATGATAAAACACAAGATTATATTTATTAGCGGAAGGTTTCGTTCCGGAACAACTGTGCTTTGGAATATTTTCAACAATCTTCCTCAATATAAGGCTTGGTATGAACCATTGCATACCAATTTAATCAGCCAAATCCAGTATGTAAAACCCAAAGAGGACCATATTGGTGTGGATGATTATTGGAAAAATTATCGCAACTTAAAAAACTTGAAAAAACTTCATAAGCATCAATTTGGACAAAACAGGTTGATTATGGAGAAACATGAGTGCTGGCCGGAGCTTAAAGAGTACATCAACTTTCTTATACAAAACTCTGATGACAAGATTCCAGTTTTACAGTTCAATCGAATGGATTTACGATTGTCGTGGTTAAAAAATAACTTTCCAAATAGTTTAATTATTAATATCCAAAGACAACCCTACCCTCAATGGATTTCCAGCAGGAAGCACATTAAGGATGAATCAATGATAAACAATGAAAGCTACGAAGATGCTTATGATTTGATGCAATGGGCTATTGACTTATCCGAAAAGTTTCCTATGCTACAAAAATCCGATCATCGGAATGGTTATTTCCGCCATTATTTTATCTGGAAACTCTCACAATCAGTCGCTGACAATCACTCTGACTTAAAACTTAGACTTGAAGATGATTTTTTTGACGGCTCAGATGGAATTAAGAAACTAGCAAAACTACTCAACTGGGAATCAGAAGACATACAAATTGCTGAAAATTTGATTCATAAACCAGAGTCTGTTCATGCAAAAACTGAGACACCTGATTGTTTTGTCGAAATTGAGAGAAAGGTTGATAAGATATTTAAAAAACTGGGATTAAGCAAACAATTTCCCTCCAGCAATCTTGAATCCATTAAACAGGATTTTTATAAAGAATGGTCTGAATACTCTTTTGATAGCTCTCTTTGTAAAAATGAGTTGCTTGATGCGATTAAATTAATGAATGACAGGCTCACTGAAATCCATAATAATCGTTAAAAATAGAAAAAAGTTTAAATAATTTCTTTTATGATTTTTTTTACTACCAACCAGTCTCGGTTGACAGTAGCCACACTAACATTCAACACTTCACTGATTTCCAGCTCACTAAAACCTAAAAAATATTTCAACTGAAAAACATCAGTCATTCTGGAATTCTTTTTTTCTATTGCTTTTAGTATTTTATCTAAGAGCAACATCCATTCAGCCTCTGATTCAGTATTTAATAATGAGTCATCAAATGTAACCAGTTGAGCATTTCTTTTTTGTGAGAGTTTTTGAGTGGCTGAGTTGATAAGGATTTGCCTCATGGCTTTTGCTGCAATACAAAAAAAGTGCTTTCTGCTTTCTGCCTGAATTCCCCACTTATGAAGTCTCAACCAGGCTTCATTAACTACCGAAGTCGTGTTTAAAGTTGAGGATGAATTGAATTGCTTATGACGCATGCCGGATGCAATCAATTTAAGATCCTCATATACCAATGGTATCAAGCTATTCAATGCTTCCTGATTTCCCGATGAAGCTTGAGAAATCAATAATGTGACCTCTTGTGTACTGTTATGAGTGAAACCGCTAAACATTTTTTGACGTTATTTTTCAAATTGACACTCGGGAAAGCGATTCATAGTGTCTATTCCAAGTTTGGTGTAAGAATCAATAATATCATCAATTATATACCAATGCAGTTTTTCAAGATAATCAAACCCACAGATTCGATTGACAAAAGCAAAGTATTCATCAAGCAAATACTCGTATTCCTGCTGATTTTCAACCAACGTCTCAATTTTTTCATAATGAAATTGCATGGTATTATTATAAACTGCAAATTTTGCCTGTGTAATATCAAGCACTTCTTGATTCGTTTCAATGGCTTTATCCAGAAAAGAAATACTTTCACCGGGTTTACCTTGCAAATTCCTTAATAATGCTTTGTTGTAATACATCTCCGCAATATTTCCGATGCTTGCAATCTTTCCACCCAGGTCCTGCATTTTGGTAAAACTATCAATCGCCTGATCATAATGAAAGTCTGCTTTATCATAATTCTTAATTTGTTCTTCGTAATAAATTCCCAATGATCGATGAACCTCCGCATGTTGTTTTCTTGAATTTAACGATAACGGGTTCTGTTTCAAAGAGAAATCGATATTTTTTAGAGCTTGCAGAAAAATAAGCTCAGGAATTTTTTTTTCGTGATTTATGCCTGAATCAAAAGTATTTAAAACTGGTTCCAATAATTCAAAATCTTTACTATCAAAATTATTGGCATTAACTGCTAAACTAAATAGTGGCGAAACAGAAGTCGCAAGCAATTCAGCATCATCAGGAAAAATATTTAATCCATGTATTACTGTAAAATATGACTTTGTATCCATTTGCATAAATGGCTCTTTATTTAGTTTGAGATAATGCGACATGTCTGCATAAATTCGACTTAAATTGATATAGGTCTCTTTAGAATTCGGCGCCATATACAATGCATCTTCACAAACTTGAATTGCTTTTTTAAAACTTTGATCAATCTCATTGGTTAGTTTATTTAACCCCTTACGAACCTCCGTTGACATATTTTCACAATATTGAACATAGTTCTCCGGGTCTGAATCACCGATTTCTAAAGCCTGTTGTAATCTTAAATCACTAATTTCTTTGTATTGAACTGCATTTTCATATCCTGAAGTCTCACCTGTTTGGTTATATTTGGCATTATAAATTGTTGCCGCAAAAGACATTGCTTCGTAGTGCCAAGGATTTGTCTCTATTTCTTTTTCAATTGCGATAATCGCTTCATCATATTTACTCTCAATATACGCCAGTTTTGCGGACAAGTAATTTGAAATTGAAGTTGCACTTTGGGACTTTTTTAAATATTGAATCGCCTGATTGTAATAAGTTTTCCTTTTCTCATTCAAAAACTGCTCCTTTCTTTGGGGATTATTTATTGAGTTGGATTCCTCAATAGCTTTTTGCCAAAAGTGAGCATAAGTCACTCCTAATGCCGCTGATAAATCAATGGACCTCCAGCCTTTACTTTCAGCATCCTTTAACAAGTTCAATGCTTTTTCGTAATTTCGCATCGCCAGAAAAGCAGAACCAAGAGCATAACTACTCAGTCCAGTAGCATTGCTATTATCTCTTTCAATTTCTTGACTTAATTCATTGATTTCATTATTAAATTCCTGGTATTCTTGCTTCACTTGATGTTTCGGCATCATATGAGTTCGACGCACTTTTGCTTTAATTTCCTGAGCTTTAGAAAGATGTTTTTCAGCAGCTTGTAATTTAATTGAGGTCAGATAACTCTGATAAAGTCCGTAACTAACCCCGGTAATTAGTGCAACAACTGCTAAAGTCATTAGTGCACTTATAATCGGATATTTCTTTATTTTTTTTACCAACCGATGAATAGTAGTAATTTTTCTGGCACTGACAATATCTCCGTTTAACCACGCACTCAAATCATCAGCTAATTTTTTCACTGATGAATAACGATCCTCTACTTTCTTCTCCAAACACTTGTAGATGATAGATTGTAATTCCGGAGGAATGCTGCGATTTAAAGTAGCGGGTTCAGCGTGAATGGTTTTATAGCTGATTTCTGAAATACTATCGGCCTCAAATGGCATGTGATTTTGCACCAATTTATAAAGCAAAACGCCTAAAGAAAAGACATCGCTCCTGCGATCAATATCATGTGTTAAACCCTTTGCTTGTTCCGGAGATAAATATCCCGGAGTTCCAACCACAACACCGGTCATAGTCAAAGATAAATTTTCTTCTGCGGATGCAATACCAAAGTCAAGTAACTTTACGTTCCTTTCTTTATCGACCAGCAAATTGCTAGGCTTGATATCACGATGAATCACTCCTTTGGAATGAGCATAGTTCAACGCCTCACACACTTGCCTGAATAGAATCACCCTTTGTTCAATATTCAGATTATTCTTTTCAGCAAATGATACTAAATCATCACCATCAACAAACTCCATGACAAACCACGGCAATCCTTGTTTTGTAATCCCTGCATCATAAAGTTTGGCAATATTTGGGTGATTTAAATCACTGAGTATTTGCCTTTCCTGCTGAAATCTTTGTTTTAAAGAGGAATTGGCTAAACCTTGAGGAATAACTTTGAGTGCTGCCTTGGCGTGAATATGACCATCATTCCGCTCAACCAAATAGACATTAGACATCCCTCCTCTACCAATGTGTTTGATAATTTTCCATACACCAAGAACATCCCCGTCATTTAAATCTGATTCATCAGAAATTTCAGATAACAAACCAGTATATCCGGGAATTTCTAAATTATTATCCGAAACTTCAAGCTCATCAGATTGCTCTGAAATCTCAAGTAATTTCAGAACACGATCTTCAATATCTTTATCAGTCGTCACACTCCACCATTGGCATATCATAAAACAAAAATACTATAACAAACATTTACTAACTTCAATATTCAAGAAAATTATTCCGAAATATCCGCAAATACATAGTTAAACAAACGCTAAACAAGGTAAAATACGCACCGAAAAAATTTATGAAATTTGGGGAAAATAACAATGAAACAAAAGTTAAATCCACTTGATCTTTTTGATGTTCGCTCTGAATTAAGCGAAGATGAAATCATGGTTCAGGACAGCGTCGGTCGCTGGGTTGATGAAAGAGTATTACCAATTATTGGTGATGCTTTTGACAGACATGAATTTCCAATGGATTTAATTCCTGAAATGGCGGACTTAGGGCTTTTCGGCAGTACTATTGATGGATACGATTGTGCAGGACTGAGTTACACCAGTTATGGTTTAATTTGTCAGGAACTGGAACGCGGTGACTCTGGCTTACGCAGTTTCGCATCGGTACAAAGTTCATTGTGCATGTTTCCCATCTATGAATTTGGTAGCGAAGAACAAAAACAAAAGTGGCTTCCGCCAATGGCACGAGGTGAAGTTATTGGTTGTTTCGGTTTAACAGAATCACATGGTGGTTCTGATCCTTTATCGATGAAAACACATGCCAAAAAAGATGGTGATGATTGGATTCTTAATGGTTCAAAAATGTGGATTACCAACGGCTCAATTGCCAATATTGCCGTAGTTTGGGCTATGACAGACGACGGTGTTCAAGGGTTTATTGTTGAAAAAGGCATGAAAGGTTTTTCAACAGAATTGATTAAACGCAAAATGTCATTGCGTGCATCCGTCACTTCAGCCTTATTTTTCGATGATGTCAGAGTTCCCGACTCCAATCGTTTACCAAAAATTAAAGGTTTAAAAGGACCTTTAACTTGCCTGTCAAACGCCAGATACGGAATTTCTTGGGGGCCGATTGGCTCTGCACAAGCTTGTTTACAAGAAGTTCTGAGTTATACCGAGGACAGAGTTCTGTTTGGCAGAGCCTTAAACGAAAACCAAATCGTACAATTACGTTTAGGTGAAATGGCGAGAAAAATCACGACCGCACAACTTTTAGCACTCCGATTAGGGCGTTTAAAAGACCAAGGTTTACTCCAACCAACACAAATATCAATCGCGAAATGGAACAATGTTCGTATGGCAATAGATATCGCCAGAGATTGTCGTGATTTATTAGGCGGAGCCGGAATCACGACTGAGCACACTGCTATAAGACACGCTTTAAATCTGGAAAGTGTAATCACTTATGAGGGAACGGAAACAGTCCATCAGCTGGTTGTCGGACGTGAACTTACCGGCAAAAATGCTTTTTAAGCATTAAAGAACAAAGCGACTATAAATTAAGGATTTTTTTTGCTACAATTTTGAAGTTCTGTTGAATTGTGCAATTGAATGAATCAACACATCTGTGCTTTCAGGTGTGAGTTTGTGAAAATTAGAGGAAAAGAGGAAATCCAGATGCCTGAATTGACGGTATTATTTGCCGATATCGCTCAAAGCACGTCGTTATTCGAAAAATATGGCGATGACAAAGCACGTTCAACGATTTCTGTTGTTCTCGATAACCTTGTTAATGTTGCTGAAAAATTTCAGGGAAAGCTGATCAAAACGATTGGCGATGAAATCATGTGTACTTTTCCATCGCCAAAGTTTGCTATTAAAGCGGCTATTGGCATGCAGGAAAAGACCCGTGAAGGATTTATCATAGGAGATCATTCCATTGGCATTCGGATTGGTTTTCACCACGGAGCCGTGATTGAAGAAAATGGTGATGTTTACGGTGATACTGTCAATGTTGCCGCAAGAATGTCCAGTCTCGCAAAGAAAGGACAAATCATTACCAATGCTATGACATTTGATGATTCTTCATTAAATTCAGCAATAAATCATCGCCATTTAGGCAAAACAAAAATCAAAGGCAAACTTCTTGCTGTTCGTATTATTGAAATCTTCTGGAAAAAAGATGATACACAGGTCACTCGTATTTCTTCAGCAATAGACTTGAAACTTCCCGAAGCTGCCTACACTATGTCAATGTCGATTAACGGCAGACAAATTAAAATGACGGAAAAATCACCGAATAAAATTATCGGACGTGGCGAAGAATGCGATATTCAGATTCTGGCTCCAATGGCATCACGTTCGCATGCTGAAATCGAGTTTTCCGATGGCAATTTTAAAATTGCCGATCACAGCACTAACGGCACATGGATTGAAATGGGAGGTAATTCATTGAGATTACACAGAGACAAAACAGTGCTTGTCGGTTCTGGCAGAATTGCACTTGGAAGTGCCGATTTTTCAGATTTATCCATGATTATTGAGTTCAAAGTATGAAAGACTTTATCAAAAGCCTCAGTGGCTTCTTACTATTAACCTTTTCGGTTCTTTATATAGGAATTAGAGTCATATAATGGCAGCAAGATACAGAGAAACCCATATTCAGAGCAACAAAAGTAATAGCGCTTGGTTGTTATATCTTTACTCACTGCCTTATTTATTCAGCATTCTTTCCAAACTAATCAATGGTGAGCTTATCAATTTGGTACTGACTTCGGCTGTATTTGTTGCAATTGTTGTAGCAGCCACTTGGATGAGTACCGGTT
>JAGRJP010000097.1 GCA_020442665.1 Lysobacterales bacterium | reverse complement strand
ACAATGTACCTACTTCAGCTACAGGAATACATCACCCAAGTGGTCACGCTAAAAGAATAAGTCATGATTTTGACTCAACAATCATAAGTGACTATGAACCTTCACCAAGCGGAGACACCTCTACTCATATAAAAGTGGTGGATTGGGATGTTGGTACTACAGAAGGCGGATCATCGGGTTCCGGGTTATGGAACCAAAACAAACTGTTAGTTGGTCAACTACACGGAGGATGGGCTGCTTGTGGGAATGATGACTCCGACTATTATGGACGACTTTATAGATCATGGACTGGCGGGGGAACTCCTTCAACACGCTTGAAAGACTGGCTGGACCCTGGTAATACCGGAGCACAAACCCTTCAGGGGCTTGGTGCTTGTCCGACCATGACTGCAAGTATTTCTCGCACATTTGCGGAGTCTGTTGTTGGTGTTGAACAAGAATATACCGCTAGTGTTTCCGGAGGCGAAGCCCCTTATAGCTATTCCTGGGATGTCAATGGCGATGAAGTTTCTGATGGTTCCAACTCATCAATTGTTGTTACTCATGCTCAACCATTTATTGGTGATGTCGTCGTTAATATCACCGATGCCAACGGTTGTCCGGTAGCCGCCAGTATGAATGCCCATATTGTCGCACCCAATCACACCCTATTAGAAACAGGTAACAAAGTTCAGATGTGTGGGAATGGTGACAGTAAGATTGATCCCGGCGAGCGTTGGAAAGTTCCTGTAACCATTGCCAGTAACGGCTTTTCATTAGATGCTGAAAACGTTTATGCTGTCTTTAAAAAGTCAGCACCTGATATCGGTTTTGAAGTTGTTGATAATGATATTTACGGTAACCAGATAGGGGCTTGTGACAGGCAGTTTATTGATATTTCATCCTCCGGAACCTCATTGACTTTTGTACCGGTGACTAGCAACTATTCGGCTAATGACGAAGGGGTCGCATCTGTCAACCTTACCCAGTCTTTTAACTTATATGGGAACACAATAAGTAGCCTCTATTTAAGTAGTAATGGCTATATTTCAATCGACTCATCTGAAAGTGGTTTTGATTTTAGCAATGATTGTCCAATACCTGCCTTACCCAGCAATATAAGTGAAGGAGTATCAACACGTGCAAGATTAATGCCTCTGCACGACGACTTGGTTGTTGGGAATTTGTATCATAAGCACTTTAATGTTTGTCCAAGACAATCCGATTTAGGAAATGATTTATCATGCGATGTTTTTATGTATGATAATGTTGAGCTTTGGGAAAACAACATTAGTCCTTTTGCATTTGAAGCGATACTTTATCCAACAGTCAATCAATGGGTTTATCAATATGAGGGGACTGGTTTTAATCCGCTTACTTCGACCGTAGGGCAACAAAGCGACTCAGCAGATGACGGTTTAAGCTACTCTTGCAACACTGAAAGCGGTATCAATAACCAACAAGCAGTCTGTACCTATCACAAAAACAACCTGCCCGGAAGTAATAATGACCTAACCTTCTTTAACCTTGAAACTCCGGTTCTTTCATTGGGGGATTTAGCGGTTGGAGAAAGCAAAACAGTCGATGTAGAGTTTAGCGTCAATCAAAATGCAGAATGTGGCTCTCCATTAGGTATAAAGCTTGATGCGGTTGTTCACAAAAATGGTTTTGCAGAAATTAATGAAAATGTTCTTGAAACTACTCTTGGGAACAATGGCAGTTGCTCGGTTGTTAACAGTTGCTCACCAACTAGTGCAAATACAATTGAGCCTACCAGTGGACACTGGTTAAACCCTAGTCGATCAGGAAACGGTTATGATATGTATAAATTTGCTACTCCGGTAGATAGGATGTTTTATGTACAATATACTGGTAAAGAGGATGGTTATCCGGTTTGGTATATAACCGGAGGTAACTATGAAATGTTCAATAATCAGGCAACAAATGATTTGTTACACGTTAAATATGCTGGTGGGTTTAGTAACGGTCAACAAATCATAGAAACAGTTGGTCAGTCTTCAACATCATATATTGATGATAACAATGCTGTTATGACCAGGATAATTAATGGGAAATACAGTGCTGAAATCATTCAAATGTATGGCTTTGGAGGAACTCCTGATGAGCAACATACTGGACATTGGTATAATCCTGCCGACTCTGGATGGGGCTTGTCCATTGGCACTCAAGGAACTAACGAAGTCATTCTATCATATTTATATGACAACTCTGGTCAACCCTATTGGATGATTGGAGCGGGTGATATCGTACCTGTTAACGATATCGGTCTGCTTTATGTGCGGTCATTTTGTCCGCATTGCCCAAAAATACAAACTAACTTTAGTGAACAGGGCACAATCAGAATCAATTATGATGCAGCACCAACACCGCCAAACAAACCGACTGGAACAATTGAAAGCATGATTATTGACATAGACAATTCTGCTAACCCTAGCCAATGGAACAGAGCTAATGCCCCTATTCGGATGATTACTCCTCCTGTCGATCAATAAAGCTAAAAACTCGCAGAAGCTTCAAACTTCTGTGAGTTTATTTTTCCATAGCTCATAAGATAGACATTGCCAAAGAAGCAAATATTCGCTTTCTTTGGTGTTTTCATCAGGGCTTTTCAATACTTTGTTCAAAGCCTTAGTATCAATAAAGTCGTTCCAGGTCGAGCTTTTATCGGTTAAAACTTGTTTGACGAATTCAAACTCTTTTTCTTGAACTCCTTTGATAAACAACGGTGAAAGAGTGGTGAGTTTTTTTCGGTTCAAAATGCTATCTGGCAACATGCCTTTTCCTGCAGTTGTGAGAAGTGCTTTTCTTTTATTTGTTTCTCCCAACAACCAAGCCGGTAATTTCATCATGAAATCTACAATTCTTCGATCTCTGAAAGGATGCCTGATAAATACATTCTCTTTAAAAGCATATTCATTCTCTAACCATGACGATTGTGCTGTTGACATTCCATACACTAATGCAAACTGTTGAGGATGCGAATGTTGGATTTTTGCATAATTCACAAACTCTTTTTTCAATACACTACAACTGTCAGGTGTCATCCAGCGACTTCCTGCTATTCCTATTTTATTGCTCCATTTTGCCGGTGATATTTGTTTCAGTGATTTCCTCACTCCAAATCTTTTTAATAGTTGATAAAGTGAGTTTATAGCTTTTAATGGAGAGTGTTTAATTTGATCAATCAGCCAATAATTTGATCCTGAATAAAGGTGGTCAGCAAAAACGCCGCTCAAAAGTAGTTGAACATTCTGACTTTGGGCTCGTTGATAGATGACTGTTTTCAAATGTCTGTATGGATTGCTAACCGGAGAGTTTAAACTAATATTCCACTCGGGTTTTAACGGCCAGTAGCTTTCTCCCACAAATGTGTTCATATCGAACTCCATGTTTCGCATGCTATCAATCCAAATTTTTTCATCGGCTTCTGGCATATTGGGAAAAAGATAGGAGTAGGTGCTAACTTTTTTTCCTGTTTTTAAACCATTAGCAGCTACAAAAGTTGAGTCCATGCCACCGCTAAGAGTCACTCCAAATTGTTGATGTTTTTTTGTTTGTAATCGAATGACATCTTGCATCAACTGCAATAAATGATTTGCAGCAATATTAATGTCGCTGTGTTTGAAATCCACATCAACCGAGGGTTGATAATAGTTGACCTCTTGAACTCTGTCATTTTCAATTTCAAGAAGTTTTCTTGGCGATAGTTGTTTAATTTCACTAAAAAAACTACCGTCATTTTGTGGTTGTGTGAGAGCAAAGTAGTGCAATAACCTTTTATGGTTGATTGAGCTGTTTGTCTTATTTAGTAATGGTTGCGGAAAGTCACTGATTCGGATTTCCTTTTCATAAATGTAATAATTAACCAGAAAATCTCCGAGAATATCACTAAAAACACAACTCCTTCCTGAGTTCATCTCATAGTGGAAGATAACAAATGAACCATATAAATCAGCCAGCGAATCATACTGCTTAAGTTTTATTTTTGAGTTTACAAACTCTGCCGGACTTAGGTTTTCAATATCCATATCCAGAAAACCATAAAAAACTGTTATTGAGTTTTCATTAACAAAATAACTCAGTAGCTCTTTGCAATGAACAATAAACTTGAAGCGTTTTTGCGAATTTGTGAGTTTCTTTGAAAAGAGTTCTAATCCATGTTTGTCTGTAATCAGCAGCACTAATCGACAACCATTTTGGTATTGAAGAAGCCTTTGTTTTGAACCTTTTGAATGATATCAATAATGTTTTCTTCTTCTGTTAATGGTCCGATACGAACTCGGTAAAGCGGATTTTGTGCCAAAGTGTCAGAAACATAAACCGGCAACAGAACCAATTTGCTTAAATCGGATGCAATATCCAGAGCTTTGGTTTTATCTGAAAAGGCACCAACCTGCAAATATTTGTACTCTTTGTCTTCCGGCCGGGTTGGTTGTTTTTCCGGTTTGTTTGCAAACTGCACTTCGGGAGATTGCAATAGTTTTATTCTGACGTTCGCCAGTCCTTTGGTGTCATAGTCAAGGGCTTTGGCTGCTGCCCAGGAAAGGTCAATGATTCGCTTGCTTTTAAAAGGCCCTCGATCATTCACTCGAACAACGACTTTTTTATTATTATCAAGGTTGGTGACTTCTACATAACTGGGAAGAGGGAGAGTCCGATGAGCCGCCGTGAGTTTGTACATATCGAAGATTTCCATATTTGACGTCTTATGTCCATGAAACTTTTTTCCGTACCATGATGCCGTTCCAGTCTGCTCAAATTCATGACTGGCATCTTCAAGATGATATGTTTTTCCAAAAACCACATAAGGCGAATGGTTACCATAGTGACTTTTAGGTTCGGGTTTGATTTCCCATTGTTGCAAAGATGATATATCAAGACTTTGATTGCTCGGAGCAGTATCTTGTTTAATTGAATAACGCCCATGATTGGTTTTTTTAACAACCTCTTTCTTTTCAGAGCAACCGGTTAGTAAAGCCAGAATTAGAATTACATAAAACTTTTTCATGCCGAAATTATAATACTTCTGATAAATTGAGCAAGTACAGTCAATTCTTCACTAAAATAAATAATTGAAAGATGCGTGGTAATTTCTTCCGGCAGCTTCCAAACCGGAAGCATGCTCACGATATTTTTTATCGAAAATATTTTCCAGCCCCAGTCTTATATTAGCACCCGAGTTTAATTTCCATGTTGAGTATAAATTGTATGTTACAAAACCACCTGTTCCAAACGGATTGATTCTTGGATCGCTGATATCTCTGCTGCTCAATCTGTTTTGTGTATCAGCAAAAATAATTTTAGGGTTAATCGTCCATCGATTTGAAAGGTGTTTTTTATATCCAATGTAACCATTTAATGGAGGTATTCTATCTGCCGGTTCTGTGAGAAGCTCACTTTTTTCTTCACCCCAGGTGTAATTCAATACCGCATCAAACTCCGAATCATCACCAAATCTATAGTTAAAGTGGCTTTCTAGACCATAAAGTCGAACATCATTTAAGTTTTGTGACTGAACGATGATTTGCCCAGAGTTTGTGGGTTCACCGGTTTCTACACTAGCTATTTTATCGTCATATTGTGAATAAAAAACAGCTAAGTCAACTGTCCAATCTGTAGAGAAATGTTTTATACCAAAATCTATTGTATGTACGGTTTCCGGTTTCACATCGTAGTTAATGACATTAAAACGATTACCCGGGCGATCCCCGACTTGTCCTAAATCAAAAATATTTGGTGGTCGAAAACCTCGTCCTAGATTGGCAAACAACCTGTTTTTGCCATCCAAATGATACAGCCATCCCAAATGCCAGGTTAAATCATCTAACTTTAAAACATCTTCGCTAGTAGAACTGCTGTTCAAATCGATTGAATAATCACTGTAGCGTAATCCAAAAACGATATCCTGATGCTCGAAGTATCTGGTCGCATCAACAAAAACTCCCCAATGACGCATGTTTGAGTCATCAGGAAATCTTGGTTCTTGTGTTGTTAACTCGCCTTCTGATAGTTTCTGTTTTGCACTATTTATCGTGTCTGAATAAAAATCTAATCCATAGACAAAGTCCAAATGATTTACTTTTTTTGTAAATGCACTCTGAAAAGAAATTTGTGAGCTTTGATTCTGTTCATAGGTTGTGGATGTTGAACCATAAGAAACCTTTTCTCTATAATCCTTAATTCTTTGCCAAGCCACATTATATGATGCTGTATCATAAACCACTGTAGGACTTAAGTCATCGAGTGTTAGATGTGTAAATTGACGTTCATTTGGAGAAAACAAAAACAAAGATGAGTCCGGTTCTGCTTGACCAAACCCAGCAACCAGACTGTCAACTCTTGGTGTTGATGGTTGATTTAGGTATTGCATGTTTAATTTGATGGTTTTTGAGTCATTAATCTTATAAATCCATTTATTATTCAATGCTTTTGAAGTGTAGGCAGTAAAAGGAATAACGCCTCCACCGCCAATTGTACGACTTCCAACATCTTGATAACTAAAACCGATTGTTGTCGCCAGTTTTTCATTTCCGGAGTCAAAAGTGACATTACTCAATGATTTTTCATCGGCTGTATCATAGGAAACAAAAAAAGAACCCTGATTTTGCCATTCTGTACCTGAGAATGTTGGTGTATGTGAAACAATATTCACCACGCCACCCAAAGCACCTCCACCATATAAAACCGATGATGGACCTCGTACAACCTCTATTTGTTCGGTAACAAATGGGTCAACAAGTGCCAAATATTGATTAGGTGCATTCCTGAAAAATGCTGTATTCAACCTCATTCCATCAACCATGTGAAGGTTTTCAGACCCCTTTAACCCTCTTATTATTGGTATTCCTTGTCCCGGAGTTGTTTGTTGGATGTAAATCCCTGCTTCTTCCCTGATTAAATCAGGAAGTAGAGCAAAACTTTTTTCTTGCAGTTTTTCTTTGGAGATTACTGATACTGCTGCTGATATATTCTCTTGTTTTTGCTGTTTTTTAGATGCTGTAACTATAACTGTTTCAACACTTTCATCGCCGTTGGTTTCTTCTTGTATTTGTCCAATTAATGCGATTAAGACAATTGCTTTGCTTATCATGGTATACTTTTTTCAAAAGTTGACTATGTTGCAATAACAACACTGAACCTTTGCTGAACAAAACCTTTAGATCATTTGGTTTTTAATATACTTAGCTATTTCCGGACTAGTTAAGGCATAAGCTTTTCTGATTTTGGTGTAAATTTCTTCCAACTGAGAGCCGTTGGATACTTCTGCTGCCAACTCCATTTTTCTGGCAAAAAAGCTAAGACCATTAGCGCCAATGTTTGCACTGGTTGACTTAAGCATGTGTGCCATTTTTTGAATTTCTTCAAACCTTTCGCCCTTTAAAGCAATACGCATTTTTTTAATCAAATCAGGGGTTTCTTTTTCGAACATTTCGAGCAATTGTACAACTTCATCTCCCATAAACTCTTTTATATTCGTCAATGATTTTGTGTTTAACCACTTTTGGTTAATCGGTAACCTCTCAGGTTTTGAACCAACTTCTTCGACTGTCTTATCTTGCTTCTCTTCAGTTTTAACTGATGTATCATCGCTCTTTGATGAAACGCTTTGCAAGACTTCGGCTGCTTTTGCAGCAGATTGATCGAATGGATCCCACTTTTTCAATGTTTTTTCTAGGATATAACGATTGAGTGGTTTGGACATATAATCGTCCATTCCTGCATCCAAACATTTCTCTCTGTCTCCGAGCATTGCATTCGCTGTCATTGCCAGAATTGGTGTTCGAGTCAAGCCCTCTTGTTCTTCCATTTTTCTTATATTCTCAGTACAACGATAACCGTCCATCACCGGCATGAGACAATCCATTAGAATCATTCTATATCTAGTGTCTTTGACTTTTTCCAAGGCCTCTTGGCCATTCATCGCAAAGTCATAATCATAACCAATATACTGAATTAGTTTTTCTGCCACTTTGAGGTTAATTTCATTGTCCTCAACCAAAAGAACCTTCTCAGACATTCCGGTCATTGAAACAGGGGCTGACGCTTTCACCGGAGCATCTGTCGCTTGTTCAGTTTCTCCTGAGAGATCTTCTGACTGGCTTTCAGGTTCTGTAATAATTCCCTCGGAGAGTTTCTCTGCTTCCGCTCTTGCGTCTCTTGAGGCTTGTAACACTTCTATTTTATTCAGAAGTTCTGATATTGAGTCTGTTTTCGAGACCAGTTTAATATTTGGTAGCTGAGGCACTCCTGCAATACGCCCGCTTTCAGTAATAATGCAAGCATACATTCCTTGCATGTTTTTGTCTTCCACCAAATCGTTACACAAGGTTCTGACTTGTTTGCCGGCTGTTTCAAAATCAATAAACAGCAAAATATTTTCTGTAGAACTGGATAATTTCTTAATGGAAGCAAAAATTTCATACGCTTGAGAAAGTCCCAGTGCTTTTTGAAAAGGAACGTTTTCTGACTTTAAGTTTTGACTCAATTTGTTGAATAGCAATGGATTGGTGTTCACCAAAATTGCTTGATATGTTGGCTTATCATTATCGCCAACACCTGTTTCTCCAACAGATTTTAGAAGTGGCAAGTCAAAATAGAAGTTACTGCCTTTTCCTTTTCCGGACTCAACCCCAATGGTTCCATTCATTAATTCTACAATTCGTTTACTAATAGCAAGTCCAAGACCAGTACCACCAAATTTTCTTGTACTCGATCCATCTTCTTGCGTAAATGGTTTGAAAATGTTGTCTGCTGTTTCTGTATCTAAACCGACGCCCTGGTCAATCACTTCAAACCGGATAATTTCTTTGGTTGGTGAATCTTTCAACTTGGAGGTTCGTAGTTTGATTGTTCCTGTATGTGAAAACTTTACTGCATTACTTAACAAATTCGACAATACTTGTCTCAATCGAGTCGGATCACCTCTCAATAATGGGCTAACGCCTCTGCCCATTTCAATCTCAATTTTAATTCCTTTTTTATCTGCCGCTTGTTTGTATGATGATTTTACAGCTTCCATCACACGCTGTATTTTCAATCCTTTCGTTTCGATGGTTAGATTTCCTGCTTCGACTTTTGAAAAGTCAAGTAAGTCATCAATGAGTTTCTGCATTTGAATTGCAGAAACATGGGCTGTGCTTAAATAGTCTCTTTGAAAATCTGTAACCTCAGAGTCCAGCAAAATATCAAGAATGGGAATAATGCCATTTAAAGGAGTTCTGATTTCGTGGCTCATCGTTGCCAAAAACTCCATTTTTGCCATTTCTGCCGCCGATAAATCGACTTTTGTTTGTCTGAGCTCTTCGAGCAAGTCTCTGTTTTTTGTCTTTAACTTGTCAATTTCGGCAATCATTTCATATTTGCCGTTATCGCCTTTGTCAGTAATAATGGCATCCTTTGTGACTATTTTCTCCTTCTTTTCAGCCGGTTTAAAAAACAGGAACAAAACAGTTAAACCGACCAATCCAACTATTAACTCGATAGCTGGTTTTGCAAAAGTGAATAGAATCAATCCACAAAGAACGGCAACCATTGGAACAATTATCATCAGACGTTTTTTGATGCTTCTGAAGAAAATCAGTCCGGCAACAATATTTGTAATTGCCGTAAGCGTGTATGCTTGTGGATAGTCCTGTAGGTCTGTCCACATAAACAAACCCCATACAACCGAAGATATCAACAAAAAGCTGGAGATGATTTGGTCTTTTTGATCATAGGTTAACTTGTTTTCAAAAAAGGGTAATTGAGTTAATACCGGCAAGAAACTTAAACCCAATGCTGAATATAGGAATACGGAGTTATGATGTGTGAGTGAATGAATCAGAGCAATGATAATTCCTGAGAGAAAAAATTTCGCCACACTGTGTTCCTGGAAGAAATCCACAATCTTGTTTAACATGGTTGCTATTTGTGTTTTTTTGATACTACATTCTAGCAAAGAATTTCTGCAGAGACAAAATTTTTGTCTTTTTACAATTCTTTACATTGTGCAATATGAGTTTTATGTTTCTTTTGTGATTACAAGGTATTCAATTTTATTGAGTCGATTGGCTTTTTTGAATACCTTTTTAGAAATTGATAGAAACCTGTAATTACAATGACAAATAAAAGCAACCAAAACAGTGCTTTGACGGGGTGCGTTGAAAACCTTGAAAGCTGATAGAAGTTTGTTGCTGAAAGATAAGCCAGTGATGTGCTCCACACAGCAGCAAATACAGCCCAACGTGAGCCAGCTTCTTTACTGATTGCAGCTATCGTAGCAACACAAGGAACGTAGAGTAAAATAAATATTAAATAGGCAAAAACAGCATATCTGTCCTGAAACTTATCTTTAATCACGCCAAATGTTTTGTTACTGACACCTTGTTGCTCTATCACGTCCTCCGTATTTGAGGAAATTGATGATAATCCTAGTGGGTCAAGTATTTGTTCGCCCAAACTGACAAAATTTGTTGCTATTGATTGAACCGATTCCAACAAATCATTTCCTATTCCTGATATGCTGATTTCCGAAGCATCTTCTTTGGCCTCACTATATAATGAATCGAGCGTCCCAACCACCACTTCTTTAGCTAAAATTCCGGTAATGATTCCAACTACCGCCGGCCAGTTTTCTTCTTCGATACCCATTGGCTCAAAAACCGGAGTCGCTGCTTTAGCAACTACTGACAGCATCGAGTTTTCTGTGTTTGAGTTGTTCCAACTAAAGTCTTTTCCTACCGAGTTTAATATTTGCAAAATTGCAGCCATTATGACTATTATTTTTCCAGCGGAAACCAAAAAGCCTTTCAGTCTTATCCATGTACCAATAAACAAATTTTTTATCCCAGGGTTTTTCCAACTGGGTAGTTCAATCACAAATGGTTCTGCTTTCCCTTTCAATACGGTTTTATGAAGCATGAGTCCGGTCAGAATAGCGACCAGAATACCCAGAAAATATAAGGCCATAACTACTAGTGAGCCAATGTGTGAGAAAAAAGCCGCTACCAACAGTGCATAAACAGATAGGCGGGCTCCGCATGACATAAAAGGAGCCATCATTATGGTAATCAACCTTTCTCTTTTTGATGATAATGTTTTTGTCGCTGCGATAGCAGGAACATTACAGCCAAAGCTAATAATTAATGGAACAAATGTCTGCCCCGAAAGACCAAGTCGTCTCATATATCCATTCATAACAAATGCCGCTCTTGCCATGTAACCGGAACCCTCAAACCAACTCAGAGCCAAATATAAGAAACCTATAACAGGAATAAAGGTTGCAACTGTTTGAATTCCACTACCAAGCCCATCTGCAAGAATGGATGTAACGCTTTCAGGCAGCCCAATCGAAGATAATAGTAATCGAGTGCCATCTATAAATATCGCTCCGGATGCAATATCAAAAAAATCAACAAAAACTGCAGAAATATTGATTGCAAAAAAGAACATGATATACATCGCAACTACAAACGATAACAATCCCCAAATCGGATGTGTGGTAAAATAGTCCAGTTTGGATTTTGCTTTTTTATTGTTTGGTTCTATGGTTTGAACAACATTTGCAATATTTTCAGCCTTTTTTAAACGATTATTAAAACACTCTTCCAGAGACTCTTTTGTTTCTTGAGTGGTTTTATGTTGTTTGTTTTGTTTTGTTTTGAAAGCTTCTTGAGGACTTCTGAGGTATTTGTTTATTGCCTCTTTTAGCTCTGTAATACCTGTGTTTTTCGTGGCTACCATTTTAATGGTTTGAACCTCGAGTATTTCAGCAAGTTTATCTTTATCGATTTGTATATTGTGCGCTTGCGCTTCATCGGCCATATTTAAGACCAACAACGTTGGAATATTCAACTCCAACATTTCAAGTGTTAAGAACAGACTTTTTTTCAAACAAGCAGAGTTGATTACATTTACAATTAAATCCGGTTTGTTATTATTCAGAAAATCGAGAACATGTGCTTCATCCTCACCTTGTGAGTCTAAAGATAGTGCAAAAATACCAGGTAAATCGACCAAACTATAACCTTGTTCCTCATAATTTACTGCACAATATTGTGAGTCAACAGTAACTCCTGACCAGTTACCTGTTTTTTTATTGAGTCCGGATATCTTATTAAAAACTGTTGTCTTTCCGCTGTTCGGATTTCCTGCCAAGACAACCAATGGTGTGTTTTCAGTATTTTTCATGGATATTTTTGTGTGGCATTGAAAACACCGCTATAGAAAACAGGAGAAAAAGCATTCATGCCATAGTAACACTAATCAGCTCGAGTAAATCTGAGCCTATTGCTATGGCTCCTGAGCCGGTTTGTATAAGTGCGCCGTGCTTATAAAGAGCCAAAAGCTCGATTAAAACACCGGTGGTTAAACCGAGTATTGCCATTCGCTGTGCCAAAGAACCTAATATTTTCAGCTCTTCAACCTTATAACTTTTTCCGGTTTGTGCCTGTGACAGTTTCAAATTTTTACATCTAAATAATAATCATTCTCATTATCTGTATGAATTTAAAAAAATCAAGTGCTTTTGATTGATAATAGGATTTTCTTGATAACGGTCAATTTATCTAGGTTGTGAGGGTTGACGTAAACAGCCCTCATTGCGGGGATTGTTTTACTCTTTACAAAGATTGTTAAAGTTATCCTCTACCATTCTCGTATGATTGTCTTTGTTTCCTTTAGCGATATCACTCGCCCAGTGTGTGCATGGTGGTTCAAACTCTTTTTCATATAAATAAGCTGCTATTTGAACCAGCATTTCATCCGGTAAAGGCATTGCCGGCATTAAGCCAAGCTCTCTGACCGGTCTTCTCATCAAGGCTTTATCCATCGTCGGTTGTTTGACCCAATTAACAATTGCTGATATAAACTCTGCCTTATCGGAATACTCTCTGATATAACGATTTTGTACACCAAAGAAAGGCGGTGCCAATGCCGGTGTGAGTTCCGGGTTATGACAGGACATACAAGCAACTATTGCTTGTTCTCCTTTTTCTGCCTCAGGAGTTAAAGCTGCTACACTTGTACTAACAATAGCTATTAAAACTAACAATCTTTTCATAAAACTTTCTCTCTTATGGTCTGCCGCACTGTTCTTGTTCCGTGTTTAATATGGAGTCAACCATATCTGCCAACTCAGGTATTTGAGCAATATAAGGCAACCCTGTTTCGGACTCATATCTGGCAACAAAGGAACGAAGGTGATTCCTCGAGCCACACAAAAGATTATCGTAAACTGCTATCACATTTTCTGAAACAGAAATATCCTTATAAATCTCAATATCTCTGATATCGGTTTCTTCAATTAATGCTCCAACCAAATAGGCTTGAACCAAACCTTGATCCGCTATTGAAACAAGCAGTTCATACAAAGCTTGTAACTCCAGATTATTATACGTTCCCTCAACACCGGTTGATGAGTCAGGAATATTATATTGCTCCATCAAGTCTAAAACTGCATCCATGTGAGTTTGTTCACTCGCCGCAATATTGGAAAACACATTAACTCCATAATCCCTGAACAGTTTTAAATAAATATCTCTAGCAAGCTTTTCCTCTTCTCTCATAAATTTCAAACCTTCTTCCTCTGTAACTGCGACGTCTTCGTTACACTCCAAACCATCGGTACGGGTCAATCTTATTAAGTCAACAACACCCGAGCCAAACGTTTCGTCATTGGAGTTATACGTCATTGTTCCTGAATCACAACTTGAAAAATTTAATGCTAGAGTTCCCCATTCGGTGACAATCACATCATCTGAAAGAAAATCATCACCCCAATTTGCTCCGCTTGTAATATGCATCGGTACAGAAATTTCTGTCACACCATATTCAAATGGTTGCGAGCCTAACAACCATACCTGTTGACCATTTTGATAGGCATACCAAGTTACTACTAAACTTGGACCTGAGCTTAACTTTGCCACCTGAAATACCGCTCCCTGTCCGGAACTATCAGTAATCCACATTCCATTTAACCCTGGTTGAATCTCAACCTCTGCCTTAACTGTATTAAAAAAAGCAATCGTAGTAATCAAAAAAACATATATCATTCTCATAACATTTCTCCTGTTATATTAGTGTTTTCTAATATAATGATTTGGAGTTAAAAACTCGTTAAGCAAGTGTTAGTTTTCTGTGAAAAATTTAAAAAGTGTGCTTACTATGATAATTGTCAAGTTTTAAAAGAACTTATAACGAACCTTTATAAGAAACATATCACTATCAACCTCATTAAAACCCGGAGTAAACAAATTGGAAATATTCATATGTGTGTCCTCAAAAATTCCGGCTCCTCTGGAATAAACAATATACAGGTTGGAAAGAGGAGCGATTTCATATCGGTATCGCAACTGCAAAGCAGTATTTGATAAATGAAAATCTGATAAATCAGAATTTGTGGTTATCAAATCACCTGATGAATCCAATTGATAAAAACCTCCGGCATGAGCATCCATTGCCAACCATTGTAATCGGAAACGAAGCTCCTGTCGTTGGCTGAAATTTGCATTGAAATCCAGAGACGTGTCTAAAAACTTCCTGTCGTATCTGCCAAACTCGTTATCACCCAGCCAATTCAACCAGCTGTCACTGTAATTGTAAAAAATGCTGAGAGAGACACTGTAATTGTCCTTAAAAAAATAGCTGGGATGAAAATGCGTATGAACTTCGTTACCATTATGAAAAGAATCAGTTAAATTAATAAAACCATGATATCTGAACTTGTTTATATTGTTGCTTCGATAGGTAAAACCCACACC
Source organism: Lysobacterales bacterium (assembly GCA_020442665.1). Classification (GTDB taxonomy): domain Bacteria; phylum Pseudomonadota; class Gammaproteobacteria; order Xanthomonadales; family Marinicellaceae; genus NORP309. The sequence continues at coordinate 399 of JAGRJP010000097.1, read as the reverse complement.
ATAACCTTCATGGTAATTCACCAGACCATTATTTCTACTAATTCTGTCGTCGACACCACTTGTGGCAATAAAAGCATTCCAACTAAATGATGAGGAGTCTTTAAACTTAATCGTACTTTCGACAGACACATCGTTTGATAAAGACAATCCCTTTGCATTTTCTGTATGATTGAGATACCAATAATACTCTTTTTGCTGAATGACAGTATCATCACCAAAGTTTGTATTCTTATAAACAGACTCATAATTCAACGAGCGAACATTGTTTCTCCCTAAGTAACCAAAGTCATTAATCTCAAAATCTTCATCATAGGAACTGACCTGTAAACTTTGCTGATAGTTATCATTGATTTCATGCTCTATCTTGCTCCAAAAAGCGACTCCGGTTTTATCCAAATT
>JAGRJP010000096.1 GCA_020442665.1 Lysobacterales bacterium | reverse complement strand
ATTTAAGAAAAGCATTGTCACTTGCTATTAATCGTGAAATCCTAGTTGAGAAAGTTTTAAAAACCGGTCAGCAATCCGCTTATCGAATCATTCCGCAAAATCTTTCAGGAATTCCTACGGAAGATAGGACAAATTATGCTGAAAGGGTTGAGCAAGCTAAATTGTTATTTGAGAAAACCGGCTTCAACAAGCACGAGTTTGAGATTGAACTACTCTATAACAGTAGCGAGAATCAACGCAAAGTTGCCATAGCCATCGCTGCAATGTGGAGACAGACATTAGGAATTCGAACCAAGCTGGTTAATCAAGAGTGGAAAGTTTTTGTAAACTCAAGAAAATCCGGCAACAGACAAACATTTCGCTCGGGCTGGATTGCAGATTATGCCGATTCTTTAAATTTTCTGGAGTTATTCACCTCCGATTCACACTTCAACTTTTATAAATACAGCAACGAAAATTTCGATACCATTATCGAGCAAATAAAAAATACCGACAATTTAAGTATGAAACAACAGTTAACAGAAAATGCTGAAAACATTTTATTACATGACTTACCGGTCATACCGTTGTATTATTATGTTTCAAGGCATCTGGTCAATACGAAAATTGCCGGATTTGAGGATAATGTCGCTGACCGCCACTTATCAAAATATTTACACGAGAAAGAGGATTAAATCATGAAAAAGCTATTTATATTTTTTCTATTATTTAGTGTTGTAGCAATTGCCCAACAAGAACAAACCAGGGATCTGAAAAATTTGAAGAATCAGAATAATGATAAATACATGGACAGGTACAATTATCACTCAAATCAACAAGTGATTGTTTGCGAATCCAATGGCAATCGACGCACACATTGTCCGGCTGACACTAGATACGGTGTGAATTTCAATCAACAGCTATCTTATGCAACCTGTAATTACAACTGGGGATATGATCAAACCGGAATTTGGGTTGATAATGGTTGCCGGGCTGAATTTACTGTCAATTATGGCTGGGATCAACCGGGAGCTGATGAGAATATTTTTGTCTGTGAGTCGCATGGATATAACCGTACTTATTGTCCGGCTTACCTTGATGGACGTGAAGTCCAGTTACTCCGTCAGTTAAGTTACACTTCCTGTCATAATAACTGGGGATTTGACAGAAATGGTGTTTGGGTGACTAATGGTTGCCGAGCTGAGTTTGTCGTTAATCAAAGCCACTGGGGAACTCCTCAAGACGATATTGTCTATTGTAGTTCCAACGATATGAGATTCCAATCTTGTGATGTGGATGTTCGAGGTGGTGTCGAGTTTATCCGCCAACTATCACGCGCCAGCTGTAATGGTAACTGGGGTTATGACCGTCAGGGAATTTGGGTCAGAAACGGCTGTCGTGCCAAATTCAGAATCTTGCCTTTCAATAACAATAATAACGGATACATGGATGATACTGTGAGTTGTGCTTCGCGAGATATGAGAAGAAATAGTTGCCCGGCAGATACATCCGGTGGCGTCAGACTGAAAAAACAACATTCCAGATCATCTTGTGAAGGAAATTGGGGTTATGACCGTAACAGCATATGGGTTGATAATGGTTGCAGAGCAACATTCCAGTTGTACATTAACGGACGTGGTGGGCATCATGGTAATTATGGACATGGAAACAACTACGGCAATGGTCCTGGTTACAACAATAATCCGGGACACAACAATAACGGATATAACAATACGCTGATATGCTCATCACTCAATAATAGAAGAAACACTTGTGCAATTACAAGTGGTAGAAAAGTGAAGCTAAAAAGACAATTATCCAGTAGCAGTTGCCAAGGAAATTGGGGATATGACAGAAACAATATCTGGGTTGATAACGGATGTCGTGCCGAATTTGAAATTCACTAATTTCTGAAATCGTATTTTTTACCAACCGGGTGGAGTTTATTCACCCGGTTTTTTATTTTTAAAAACTCTATTTAACAGACCTTTCTACTTCTAACATTCGTCATAATTTGGTGTATAATACCTAGTCAATCGTATAGTGGATAGGACAACAAATACAAGGTCAAGTTCAGCTTGGCTATTTTCATTCGTCGTACCTTTTCAGAAATTTGGTTGAATATTAAACATTGATTCACTCAACTCCGGGAATCAACTGCTAACAAATAACTATGACAATGAAGGCAGACAACAATTACAACTCAGAAACCAGAAAAATGCTTGAACTGGTTGAGCTCTCTGATGAAATTATTTTCTGGGAAGTGGACTCTGATTTCGTCATTCAAAACATCAATCAAACAATCAGTGAACAGATAGGATATTCCAAAGAAGAGGTCATCGGACACAAACTCAATGACATCATAATCCCTTACAATAAAAGCTCATGGGATAATGCCATTGCCGAACTTCAAGAACCAAGTTCTTTTTTTAACAACATTAAATTCCGGATTAAATCGGCAACCGGCCAAATCATGCATCTGAATACCCATGCTAGAGCCGTTTTTGAGAATGATCAACTGATTGGGTATTTCGGAATTTCTATCATCGAAACAGAGAATGTATTAACCAAACAAGCGATTAAAAACTTGCAAACAACTAACCGAATTATTCTCGATTCATTATCCGAAGCATTGCTCATCATTGATCGCAATGAAAAATTTCTGGCAATCAGCCTGGAGTTTAACAATATGTGGGGTTTTAACAAGGGTGACTTATTTATTCAAACTCTGGATGAGACCTATAAAATCATGCAGGAAAAGATTTCAGAGAAGCAACAAGGTGTTTTAATTAGTTTTACGCAAAACTTTGATAAGAAATCCCAAACCAGAGACACAATCCACTTCAAAGACGGAAGAATCATTGAAAGACGCTCGGTTCCGCACATAAGTAATGATGAAATTGCAGGAACCTGTTGGTATTACAAAGACATTACAAATCAAACTCAACTTGTTGACCGGCTGGCTAAACTGGCGTTTAGAGATTCTTTAACCAACCTATACAGTCGTCGTTGGTGTGAGAAAAAGTTAAAACAACTTCTTAAAAAAACCTACGACAAAAGCAAGCTAAGCTTTATGTATATGGACTTGGACTATTTTAAAGTCATTAATGACTCCTGTGGACATATATACGGCGATGATGTTTTGGGAGAAGTCAGCCAAATATTACAAGAAACTAGTGGAAAGGATGCTTATCTAGCTCGTCTTGGGGGAGATGAGTTCGGATTAATCCTAAGCGAAACCTCTCAACAAGAGGTGATAGCATTGGCCGAAAAAATCAAGTCTGCCATTAGTAATTATACCTATCAATGGAAAAGCAAAATTTTTAAACTGGGAATCAGCATTGGTATTGTTTTTGTAGAAAATGAAGATGATTTTCGATCAGTGTTCATTCATGCCGATGAAGCCTGTTATGTCTCAAAAAAATTAGGTAAGAACAAATACACTATATACAACGCTGAAAACTTTGAATTCAAAAAAACCCAAACTGAGTTAAAGTGGTACGATGCTCTGCAAAAAACTCTCTTAAAAGGAAAGTTTGAACTTTGGTGTCAATCAATAAATTCACTCGAACCTAACTCTCAATCCCATTACGAAATTCTCATTCGTATGAGAAATGAGCAAGGAGAACTCATTTCGCCGGCTTTGTTTATGCCATCAGCTGACCGGTTTGGTATGAATTTTGCTATTGATAAACAAGTCATAGAGTTATTTTGTAATTTCTACGACGCCCATAGAGAGCAAATTAACAACACTTTGTTTTCTATAAATATTTCAGGCTTATCACTCAGCAAGGACAGTTTTCTTCCCTATGTGCTGAATTGTATGAATAAATACAATATCGACCCCAAAATAATATGTTTCGAGGTTACCGAAAACGAAGTCATCAAGAATCTTGAAAAAGCATTGGAGTTTATCAAGCATGTTCGACAAATGGGTTGTAAGATTTCTTTAGATGATTTTGGCAAAGGCTTGACCAGCTTCTCCTATCTAAAAAATATAGAGTATGACTTTATCAAAATTGACGGACAATTTATAAAAGAAATCAATAAAGATAAAATAAACAAAGCTATTATCTCATCCATCGTTAGTATTGCAGAAATTACAGAAAAACAAACCATTGCAGAACATATCGAAAGTGAGGAGTCTCTTAACCAAATTTCAGCACTGGGAGTCAATTTTTTTCAGGGAAACTATTTTTCAAGTCCACATCAAATCACAAAACTGATAGAATAACACTTTGTTTTATTAAATCATCTCAACAGATGGCAAAACTTTATTTCTATTATTCAGCAATGAATGCCGGCAAAACCACGCATTTATTGCAATCCAGCTATAATTATCGAGAAAGAGGCATGAATACGCTGATTCTTTCTCCGGCTATTGATAATCGTTTTGGCGTTGGAAAAGTCACATCAAGGATTGGCGTATCATCTCCTTCAATTATTTTTGCTGAAAAAGAGAATATTTATAATCTGGTGAAAAAATATTTAAAGGAACAAGAAATTCATTGTGTTCTTGTTGATGAAGCTCAATTTTTAAGCAAAGATCAAGTATATCAACTGACAGAAATCGTCGATCAGGAGAATATTCCGGTTCTGGCTTATGGGTTGAGAACTGACTTCCAGGGAGAATTGTTTCAAGGAAGCCACTATCTTTTGGCTTGGGCAGATTCGTTAAAAGAATTGAAAACAATTTGTCACTCAGGCAAGAAAGCCACAATGGTTGTCAGAGTTGATGAAAATGGTCGAGCTGTCAAGGATGGGAATCAAGTTGAAATTGGTGGCAATGACAAGTATGTTTCAGTTTCCAGAGCAGAATACAAACGTATTTTCTTTGACAAAGGCACAATCGAGCCCATCCAGCTATCATTACCAATTGAAGATAAAAATTAATGAGAATAGTATTTTGTGGAACTCCGGATTTTGCCGTTGAACCTCTTAAGCAGTTGATTCAAAACAACTACGACGTCGTTGCCGTTTATACACAACCTGACAAGGGCATTGGGCGAGGAAGAAAAGTCCAATACACACCAGTCAAACAATATGCATTAGATAACAATATTGAGGTTTACCAACCAATCTCACTCAGAACAGATGATGCAATTAATGAACTAAGAGACTTGCAACCGGATTTAATGGTTGTTGTTGCCTACGGACTGATACTTCCGCAAACCGTTTTGGACATCCCCAAAATTGCATGTTGGAATATACACGCGTCATTATTACCTCGCTGGAGAGGAGCGGCTCCGATTCACCGGGCATTATTAGCCGGTGATAAAACCACCGGAGTCGGAATTATGCAAATGGAAGCCGGACTGGATACAGGACCTGTTTATCTTCAGCACGAATGTTCCATCTCAGAAATTGAAACAGCATCTCAACTACATGACAAACTAAAAATCATGGGGGCATCTGCACTCATTGAGTGTCTAAAACTACTGGAAAGTGACTTGCTTCCCGAGCCAATGATTCAGAGTGAAGAAGGAGTTACTTATGCCAAAAAACTTGAAAAGTCTGAATCACAGATTTCATGGCAAGAATCAGCAAAATCTATCCATCAAAAAATCAGGGCTTTCAACCCATGGCCGGGAGTCGTTGCTGAAATCAATGGCGAATCATTCAAACTCTGGGCTGCTGAATCCGTTAACTTAACTTCATCATGTAATATCGGAGAAATTGTTCTGGCAAATAAAGAACAGCTTGTGATTCAATGTGGTGACGGACAATTGAAAGTTACTGAAATACAAAAGCCGGGCAAAAACAAAATATCTATCAGACAATTTATGCAGTCAAAAACGAACTGGTATAATGAAAAAGATTAATTCCAGAACATTGTCTGCGAAAATAACTTATGACGTTGTTTTTAAAAAGGACAGCCTCAGGCAAGCAATCCAAAACCATACCGAATCATTCGCAAACCCTCAAGAAGAGTCTTATGCCAAAGCTATTTGCTATGAGACTTTGAGGCATTATCACCATCTGGAAAGTTGCTGGCTCAAATTTGTGAAAAACAAGCCCAAAGATAAACTGGTCTGTGTGATAATGACTCAAGCATTAGCAGAGCTTGTTTACCTGGAAAAACCAGCAAGAGCGGTGGTTAATGAAGCTGTGAATACTGCCAAAAACCTCAAAAAACAATGGGCTGTTGGGCTGATTAATTCCTGCTTGAGAAAGTCGGTTGAAATAAAAAATGATAAATCTGATAATTTGGTAGCTCAATATTCACACCCCCAATGGTGGATAGAAAAATTGCAAATGGATTGGCCAAACCATTGGCAAAAAATTCTGGTGGCTGACAATCAAAAACCACCTTTGTGGATTCGTGCCAATCATAGATACAAACCTATAGAAAGTGCTGAACAACACCAAAGTATCAACTCAGCATATAAAATTAACGCGCAGGATATTACCAAATTAGATGAATTCAAAACCGGTTCTGTTTCAGTTCAAGATGCCAGTGCTCAGCTTGCCGCTATCATTTTGAATCCACAAGATAATGAAAAAATACTTGATGCCTGTGCAGCACCCGGTGGAAAAACAGGACACATTCTTGAACTCAACCCGAATGTTCAACTGGATGCTTTAGAAATTTTTCCAAATCGGGCAAAAAAAATTCACCAAAACCTTGAAAGACTCAAACTTTCAGCAAATGTGCTCGTTGCAGATGCTTCACAATCAGGTCAATGGTTTAATGGTGATAAGTACAATAAGATACTGTTGGATGCTCCATGCAGTGCATCAGGAATTGTCCGTCGTCAACCGGATATTAAATTTCAAAGAAGTTCGGAAGATTTAGAAAATATTATTCATACTCAACAAACTTTACTTGATGAAATGGCAAAAATAGTAGCCGATGATGGAGTCATACTATATGCAACCTGTTCGGTTTTCCGATGTGAAAACTCTGAACAAATTAAAAATTTCCTGCAAAGACACCCTCAATTCAAGGAAATCAAGTTAAACTATCCGTTTGCTGAAAGTTGCCAATACGGCATACAAATCCTTACCGGTACATTGGATATGGATGGTTTTTATTATTGTTGTTTGAAAAAATGCACAAGCTGAACCAAATTTTTAAACATAAGTCCGAATCATTTTTTATCGGAATATTCATCTTTTTTATTATATTTTATTGTTCCATAGCTCTTGCAAAGAACAATATCATTTTATTAAACACTGTTTCTAAAAGCTCAAAGCTAATAGTAAATCCAACAATCAACTTCCAAGTATCCGATAAAATTAAAGAAGCTATAGACAATGGCATCAGAATTCAGTTTATTGCCAAAGCCGAAACTTTTATAGAAAAAAATTGGTGGTTTGATGAAACACTGGAGTCACAGAAAGTTAATCTTGAAGTTTACTATTTCATAATGAGCAAACTCTATGTCGTTAAGAATAGAGACACCAATGAACAGTTGAGTTTCAATAACTTTGATGATTTATGGATTGAGTTTGAGAAACTAATCAACTTTGAGTTTAATCAAGCTGATAATTCTGATGTTTTTGTCAAGTGTCGAATTGTACTTGATAAAGGTGCTTTACCAACAGCAATGCAACTCCCTGTTCTCTTTGATGACGACTGGGATATTAATACGGAATGGTTTCAACGGAAGGTTAATTAATTTGAACAAGCTCTCCAAATACAGAACAATTTACAAAAACATTCTGATTTTATTGCTTATCGGAATACTGCTGTTTTCTCTTTATTTACTTGGTGAAGCCGTAAAAGGTGCAGAACAGTTTAATCGAATTTATCTTTGGCTATTTGGCGCTTCTATTCTTGCAGTGGTGATTCTTTCAATTATCATCATTCAAAGACTTGTCTGGCTGTTTATTAAAAGGAAAAATAAAGAACCGGGGATTAAACTTACTTCGAGAATGGTTTCAACATTCATCTTTTTATCGTTGCCTCCGGTCTTGATTGTTTACATTTTTTCAACTCAGTTTTTAAACAGTTATATCGATTCGTGGTTCGACACCAAAACGGATAAGGCACTTAATGATTCACTCAAATTGGGGCAAATTTTTCTCGAAGTTCAAACGAAACAAGCACTGGCACAAACAAAGAACATAGCACAAAAACTGGGAGAAATTGATGAGCCCAGACAGGCAATTTACCTCGACAAATATCTTGAGGAATCAACCGCCTATAGCCTGACTTTGATATCAGCAAGTGAAAAAATTATTTATCAAGCCAATTCCGACATTTTTGATTTGTCCTCGGACTCACCACCATTATCAGCTATTCGAGATGCCAGAAGTGGTTTGAACTTCACTCGAATCGAACCGGGTAAATCGGGTAATCAATTGCAAATACGGACTTTGGTACGTTTTGATAATGAATTAAAAATCACTTCTAGTTATAGATTTTTACAAGGCATTTTCACTATCAATCCTGAATACAATGCTCTTGCAAACAGTATTGAAGTTGCTTTGATGGATTACAACCAACAAAAATATCAACGGGAACAACTAAAAAAATCATTCAGTATCATTTTGGGATTGGTTTTATTACTTAGTACTTTGCTAGCACTCATCAGAGCTTTCTCGTCAGCTCGTAACTTGGTAGCACCAATCAGCCTGCTTTCAAAAGCAACAGCTTCCATAGCAATAGGAGATTACAGTCAGAAAGTCCCTGTCAGCTCCAAAGATGAAATTGGCTTCCTAGTTAAATCATTCAATACCATGTCCTCACAAATTGCTGCTTCCAGCGCATTAGCTCATAGAGCACAAACAGATGCTCTCAGCCAAAAATGGTATTTACAAAATGTCTTGCTCCATCTCTCTAGTGGAGTATTAAGCATTAATAGCGAGCAAAGAATCCTAATGGCAAATTCAGCTGCCGGAAAAATCCTGGGTTTACAAGATAAAGATATTCTGAATCAAAATATTGAGTTTTTAGCGATAAAGAATAGCAGTTTATTACCTTTGGTTGAATTGCTACTGACTAAACTCGAAGACCATAACGAAGAATGGCATCAGGAGATTTTGCTGATTGATAATAACACTCGCAGAATTCTTGTTGTTAGGGGCAGCCGCATTCCGGACAATGAGACAGAAGAAAGCGAAGGCGGGCTTGTTGTCGTATTTGATGATGAAACGATTATCAACCAAGCACAACGAGATGCCGCATGGTCAGAAGTTGCACGAAGATTAGCTCACGAAGTGAAAAATCCATTAACTCCAATTCAGCTTTCTGCTGAGAGGTTACAACTCAGATTTTTAAACAAATTACCACCTGAGGATAAAGACGTCCTTGACAGAGCAACACAGACCATAATTTCACAAGTCGAAAACCTCAAAACCCTGGTGAATGCATTCTCTGATTACGCCAAAGCTCCGGAACTGAAACGTGAAGCGGGAGGGCTCAATCAACTGATTAAAAATTCGGTGGACTTATACTTTGTATCCAATGCCGGAATTGACTTCACCCTTGATTTAATTGAACCGGAACCAATTATGTTTATTGACAAGGTTCGGTTTTCACAACTTTTAACCAATTTGATTAAGAATTCACAGGAAAGTGCGACAAGTAATAATATTAAAATTACCATTAAAACGTCAATCAGCAAGTCTATTGACAATGTGCTAATTCTCCGCCTTAGTGACAATGGTCCGGGATTTAGTGAAAAAATTATGGAACATTTATTCGAACCTTATGAAACAACAAAAACCGGAGGTTCGGGATTGGGACTGGCAATAGTCAAAAAAATCGTGGAAGAGCATGGTGGCAACATCAAAGCCTATAATGACGAGACAGGTGCTGTTATCGAAATCAGCCTGCCAATTTATAAAAGATAAAACCAACAGAGATTGAAAGTTTATGAATCCGCAACAACAATTTGAAAAACTCAGTTTAGCACCGAATCTGGATATAAACACCCGAATCAATCGTCTGAAAAGTTTGAAGAAAGTTATTAATGAGAATACAGAAAACCTGATAGTTGCCCTGAATAAAGACTTTGGCAGAAGAAGTGCCAACGAAACAATTTTAGCAGAAATATTTACTTGCAATGAGGAGATCAACCATACATTAAAACATCTGAAATCATGGACTCGACCACGCACAAAAATGGCAGGTTTGAAATTTTTGTTTTCCAAGAATGAAATTATTCCCCAACCCCTTGGTGTTGTAGGAATCATCTCTCCGTGGAACTACCCTTTCAATTTGGCAATTGCACCTTTAATTGCAGCAATCGCTGCCGGAAATCGGGTTATGATAAAACCCTCTGAAATGACACCCAATACATCGCAATTAATTGCGGATATGCTTTCAACTGTATTTAATGAAAATGAAGTATTGGTATCAGTTGGTGATTTAAAAGTTGCCCAGGAATTTAGTCGTTTACCATTCAAACACTTGCTATTTACTGGTTCTACAGCTGTTGGCAAAATCATTATGGAAAATGCTTCTTGCCATCTCACTCCTGTCACATTAGAACTTGGTGGAAAATCACCGGTTGTCATTGAGGAGGATTACGATATTGGTAAAGCAGCCAAAAGTATTGTTGGAGGCAAATTTTTCAATGCCGGGCAAACATGTATCGCTCCTGATTACATTTTAGTTTCATCTTCAAAAGTTGAACAGCTCACAAATGCAATTATTGAAGAGTTTAATCGCTGTTATCCGGATATAACAAACAACTCTGAATACACAGCGATTATCAATCAGAACCATTTCAACCGATTGAATTCACTAGTTGCTGATAGTGAATCATCGGGTCAATGCATCTATCCACAAGGAAAACCCGAACCGAATAATGATGGGGTTTTTCCTCCGGTTCTTGTTGTAAACCCTCAACCCAATAGCAAAGTCATGCACCAAGAAATTTTTGGTCCTATTTTACCAATCATTTCTGTCAAATCTGTTGAAGAGAGTATTGATTTTATAAACTCACGAGATAACCCTTTAACCTTATACATTTTTAGCGACAACAAACGATTTAAAGATAAAGTTTTGCGGGAAACTTTATCAGGATCTGTTGCAATCAATGAAACATTGTTTCAATTTGTTCAACAAGGAATACCTTTCGGTGGAGTTGGTCAAAGCGGCATGGGAAGCTATCATGGACTGAATGGCTTTAACAGTTTTAGCCATCTTAAAACTGTTTATCATCAATCCAGAATCAATTTTAATCACCTCATTCGCGCCCCATTTACACCTTTAAAACAGAAAATTATTAAATTCCTCAGATTTTTATAAATGCTTATGTGAGATGATTATTTTCTTGCAATATCAATTTGTTGTTGTAATAATGTAAATAAATGATACTGTCAAATAACAAGATAGTGTGGGAGAGGAATGAAAATCTTTATATTAGAGGATGATTCAGATCAGGCAGATTTGTACTCACTATGGCTGAGTGATGAGTATGAGTGTACGATTTTCGAGAAGGCGCGTGATTTAATCAAGCAAATCTCTTTTGATGTTCCGGATATTTTACTCATTGACTGGAATTTACCCAAAATTAGCGGCATGGATGTTTTGCACTGGATTAAAGGCAGTCGATACGGAAATATACCCATCATTTTTCTAACCTCAAGAAATTCTGAAAAAGATATCGTCAATGCATTAACCGATGGTGCCGATGATTTTATTATCAAACCCACTAGCGAAAAAATACTTAAAGCCAGACTCAAAGCTGTTAGTCGCAGAATTCTTGACGAGGAGTCTGAAAAAGATGGTTTCGATTCATCTCCTTATACTTTTAACAATTTAACAAATACAGTTTCTTACAAAGGAAACAACATCTCACTTACCAACAAAGAATATGAACTTGCCTTATACTTTTTTAAAAATGAAGGCTTGTTGATTTCTCGTGACCAGCTTCTTGAGTCCATTTGGATGAAAAGTTCTGAAATCAGCACCCGAACAGTTGATACCCATATCAGTCGCCTGAGAAAGAAACTGATGTTAAATGGTACGAATGGTTGGAAGCTGGCTTCAGTTTATCATCAGGGATATAAGCTTATTAACCAAATGAAAGGATAAGTAATGACAGACAAATCGAATAAATCACAAATTTCGGACACCTCTGTTGACCAGATACGGAATATACTATTTGGCGAACAAGTAAAAATTATCGAACAAACCATCGAAAAATTGGAAAAAACTTTCAGTAAGTCTCTACAAGATCTCAATGATAAGCTCGATAAAATCAACAAAGAATTACAATCAGATAATTCAGGGCTCGATAAAAAGCTTTCCGATGATTTATCGAAACTGGAAAATAAATTAATTGATACCGAAGCAGACATTCTGAACCAGCTTGATAAATTGTCCAATCAGGCGAGCCATAGAAATGATTTGGCAAAACTTCTCAATGAAATGGCAAACAACCTTTCCGATTAGAAATGACCCGGGAAAGAGATGTTCTCAAGACTCTTCTCATCAAAGAAGAGCTTGAAGTACTAGAAAACCTGAAAAAAAAACTTCTTTCTGAAGAACAATTTACTGAGGAAGTTTCAAAGGTTCTTGCCAATGCATTAAAGCGAGCACAGAAAAAAGACTCCAAACTTGATATTGTATTGGCTAAGCCGATTCAAGATGGTGTGACAAAGACGTTTTCTGAGAACAAGCAATCAATTATTGATTCTCTCTTACCTATCATGGGTCAACTGATTCGTAAAACAGTTACGAATAGTATCAAGCAATTCGTAGCCGATATTAACCGCACATTAGAGCTTGGATTCTCAGCCAAGGCTCTTAAGTGGAGATGGCAATCCTACAAAACCGGGATACCATTTGCGGAAATTGTATTTGAAAAAACAATTCGTTATCAGGTCAATGAAATCTTCATTATTGATAATGAAACCGGTCTATTAGTCCAGCATGTAGGAAAAGAGGAAACCCTTAAAGACAAAAACGCCATGTCTGCGATGCTGACAGCGATTAAAGACTTTGTGGGCGATTCACTTCAATCGACAGACTCGGGATTAATGAGTGCTGACTTTGGCGACAGTCAAATTTTGATTGCAACCGGTCCAAAAGTTTATTTGGCAATGATTGTTAAAGGGTCTCCATCTGAAAGACTTAAAGAGCTCAATCAAAAACTCATTGAAGAAATTCATTCCAACTTCTCGGACTCATTATTAGATACCAACAATTTTCAGAGTATTGACGGAATCGAGGACTTTTTACGACCCTATCTGGTCACAAAAAACATAACTGAAGAAAAAAAATCAATCAACTGGGTACCTTGGATCATTGGTCTTTTATTGATTATCTCGGGATTAAGTTATCTCGCTTATAAAAGACACACTGAATTTAATCAGGCTCAGAACATCGTCAACTCAACACCGGGGCTTTACTTACAAGAACTAAAAAAAAGTGGCGATGGTTTTGTTGCAAAGGGTTTGCTCGATCCGGATGCTGATGTAAGTCAATTAAAAGAAAACAATATTCAGCTTGAAACAAAGCCTTTTATCTCATTGGATGAAGAAATTATTGACTTAAGAATTAATAACATTTTAAAACCATACTCCAAAGTCAATTATAATCTTGATCACAAGACTTTATCACTCACTGGCTACTTGCCGAATGATTCCTATAAGTCCATTTTCGACAGGCTGAACAAAGTAACAGGAATCAATAGCATACGCAATACTACTAAACCCGACTTCAGTATGGAAGTTGAAGAGTTTCTTCTCAATTATAATAATTTAGAAGGGGTTTCATATAACATTGAGCCAGACAAACTAACCCTTAATGGTTCAACAAAATTGGCTACTCATAACAAGTTGATAACTGATCTCAAGCAACAGTTTCCTGAAGTCACTATTGAAGATAGCCAACTTGATATCTCTGATTCCACTGAGAAAATAATATCTCAGATTGAGAAGGATTCTGTGGTAATTTCTGATGAGTCCGAAAGCCATAGTTCAGAGTTACTTTCTGTGATTGAACAAATTAAAACCTTAATAAACAGATTTCCCAACTCTCAAATTACTATTATCGGTGAAAGTGATTGCCAAGGACTGAACAGTGATAGATTTTCACAACAGCGAGCGGATTCGATTAAAGCCCTGCTTATTGAAAACATGATTGAAGAATCACACTTGCGGACATCTATAACTCCATGTGAAAATTTCAACAATGATGTTGATGATAGCAAAAAAATTGTAAGGTTTAAAACCTATATTGAACAATGAAAATAGCGAAAAAAGTTTGTCTCATTGGAAGATTTGCTGTTGGAAAAACCAGCTTGGTGCGTCAATATATTGAGAATCAATTTAGTGAAAAATATAAAACAACGGTTGGTGTGAGTATCTCCACCAAGGTTATAGACATTGATGATCATTCGATTTCGATGATACTATGGGATATTGCCGGTTTTGAGCAAGAAGGACATTACAAACATTATCTCCGTGGCACTCAGGGGATTATATGGGTTCTTGACGGAACAGAGCCTGAGTCTTTTGATATTTTTGAGAAAGTAAGCATCCCCGATTTAGATTCCATACCTGCAATTTGCTTAGTCAATAAATGCGACTTGAAAGATCAATGGCGGCTGAACGAAGATAGTTTACAAAAAATTCGCCAATATGTTTCAACGATACATTATTCAAGTGCCAAAACAGGTGAGAATGTTGAAGATAGCTTTAACGAATTAGCAAAAAAACTTTTAGGTCAATAGCAGATGTTCCCTCCGGTTCTCAAACAGTTCTTGCTTAAACTCAATGAAGGACATGGATATTTTTGCCTTGGAATTGATAAAAACTTAAGTATTGTTGAATCTCATGGAAATCCTGAGTCATTAGGTTTGTTTCCGCCTGAGAATGGTACTCTTATTACCGATTATCTACCCATACTGATATCAGAAAATTTTACCGAAAATTTTAAAATTCCTTTCTTCAACATTAATGAGAATAATGTTTGTGATATTCATTTTATAAAGTGCGAAAATCTTGACTATATCATGCTGGTAAACAAGTCTGAAATTTTTCAAGTCACTCAAAAATACCAGCAATTCGCTCATGACGATAATATTTCCAAAAATAAATTCAAACGTCTGGCTGAAGAATTAAATGTAGCCAAGCAGGAACTTAAAAAGTCCAACCAGGAAAAAGCAGCATTAATTGCCATGCTTTCTCACGAATTAGGTACACCATTAACTTCAATCATCGGTTATTCAGAATTAATGCTGAATGGCGAGCTGGATAAAAACTCTCTAAAAGTCATTCACAGAAATGCCATTCATTTAAAGCACACGATTGAAAACACATTACTCTTCGGTCGCTCACAGGCAAAAGAAAGCGATATTCACCTTGAGGCAACCCGCTCTTCAGAGTTTATTTCAGAACTTAAGGACACTTTGTATCACTTTGCAGAAGATAAAGGGTTAGCGTTAATGACAGAGTCTCTTGCTGACGAAGTGATTTATATAGACATTCCTAAAACTCGTCAAATATTAATTAATTTAGTGAATAACGCCATCAAATACACAGAGTCCGGATTTGTAAAGATTGTATTTTCAGTAAGCAATCACTCTTATATTTTTACCATTATTGACAGCGGAATTGGAATTGCTGAAGATAAGCTGGATACCGTTTTTTCTCCTTGGGGAAGAGTTGGAGAAAGCCGTGAAGCCGGCTCCGGGATTGGGCTGTATACCAGCCAAAAACTGGCAAACTCAATGAGTGGGAAGCTTTATCTCAAATCATCAAAGAAAGATATCGGTTCTGAATTTGAATTAATAATTCCCATCAATAAACCGGATATAAAGCCTCTTGAGGAAAATAATATTGTCACTCAACAGCAGAGTCATTTATCTGTCCTAATCGTTGATGATGATGAAGATATCTTAGATTTGCTCACCTTTATGCTGGAACCAAGCGGTTTTGTCATTCATAGAACGACCACAAATGAAGATATTGATGACATCCTTAAAACTCAATCAATTGATGTGCTTTTAACTGACATGAACTTAGGGGATGTGCGCGCTGATAGTTTTTCTAAGAAAATTAAACATTCCTATCCAAAGCTTCCAATCATTTTGATGTCGGCTATGCCCTCTGCAAAATTAAAAACTAACTATAAGAAACTCGGGTTTGATGCTATAATCGAAAAACCACTTCAAAGAAACAAATTAATTTCTCTGTTAAGCAAATTTTAAACTCTATATATGAACGACTCTGTATTAATTTACTCCTTGTCTGATCGTTTATCGGACATTAATAACAACTTGGCTTCGTCTATTAAGATTATACCAACTCAAACACTCATCTCTAGAGTTGAAACCTCTGAAAGAAAGCCCAATGCTGTTATATTTGAAATGAATCAAATTGATAGAGTGCTTGATCTTGTTCAACATACAAATATCACCTCTGAAAACAGATTTATTTGTATCGGCGAAAACCTCAGTGTTGATAACCGAATCATTTTGCTTAATAACAATATTGAATTAGTAAATTCTGATAAATTCTCAGAACTCAGTTCCAGTTATTTTCAGCTCGGACTCGGAAAAGAGAGACAAAAGGTTCTGTTTCTGGATGATGATGAAGATCAAATTGCAATTACCGAGCATATTTTAAAAGATGCCGGCTTTAGTGTAAAATCAATCACAAAGTCAGAATATATTCTTGATACACTTGC
>JAGRJP010000095.1 GCA_020442665.1 Lysobacterales bacterium | reverse complement strand
TCCGTTATGCGCAGCGGCACTGACGACACCGTTTTCTTCGAGTTGTTCCACAATGGTTGCTGCTCGGTTGTAACCAATTCTTAAACGCCTTTGTACATAGGAAATGGATGCCTTACGACTTTCAGTCACGATAAAAACAGCCTGATCGTAGAGCTCATCGACATCGCTTTCCGGTTTTTGTGGAATTCCTGTGGCGCTGAGTTCTTGTCCGTCATCAGTGAGCTGAACTTCATCCAGAATGCCTTCTTTATAATCGGCTTCATAGTGTTCGGTGAGATAGTTAACAATGGCGTGAACCTCATGATCATCAATAAATGCGCCGTGAACACGTTCAGGAATCGCTTTTCCGGGAGGCAAATAAAGCATATCACCGTGCCCTAATAGTTGCTCCGCACCGCCTTGATCCAAAATGGTGCGAGAGTCAATTTTAGAAGAGACCTGAAAGGCGATTCGGGTTGGAATATTCGCCTTTATCAAACCGGTAATCACATCAACCGAAGGTCGTTGAGTTGCCAAAATCAGGTGCACACCGGCGGCACGGGCTTTTTGTGCCAAACGAGCAATCAATTCCTCGACTTTCTTGCCGACAATCATCATCATGTCAGCAAATTCGTCAATGACAATGACTATAAAAGGCATTGGCTCGAGTTCAGGAGCTTTTTGTCCCGGAATCAATGCATCGGGTCTGAACAATGGATCTGCCAGAGGTTGTCCTTCTTCTTTGGCTTTTTTCACCTTGCGGTTATAACCGGCGAGATTTCGCACTCCGACTGCTGCCATGAGTTTGTACCGGCGTTCCATTTCCGCAACACACCAACGTAACGCATTGGATGCTTCGCTCATGTCGGTGACAACAGGAGCCAGAAGATGAGGAATTCCCTCATAAACCGAAAGTTCCAGCATCTTTGGATCAACCATAATCATTTTAACTTCATCCGGCGTTGCTTTATACAACAGACTGACAATCATGGCATTGACGGCGACGGATTTACCAGAGCCGGTTGTTCCGGCAACCAGAACATGTGGCATTTTGGCAATATCTACAACCACCGGACGTCCGGCAATACTTTTGCCCAAACCCAAAGTGAGCGGCGAGCGTGATTTGTCATATTCGACTGATTTTAAAACTTCGCTCAGATAAACGATTTCACGATTGGTGTTTGGAATCTCCAGTCCGATATAAGGTTTTCCGGGAATCACGTCAACAATCCGCACGCTGATAACGGATAAACCTCTTGCCAAGTCTTTAGCCAGATTAACAACCTGATTCACTTTCACTCCGGGAGCCGGTTCCAGTTCAAAGCGAGTAACTACAGGGCCTGGAAAAACACCGACCACTTTCACTTTGACCCGAAAGTCAGCTAACTTCAACTCAACTTGTCTGGACAAAACTTCCAACTCCTCTTTAGAGTAGCCAACGACTTGTTGCGGTGGATTATCCAATAATGTCAGCGGAGGGAACTTACTTGCCGGAAGGGTTTCAAACAGTTGCTCTTGTCTTTCACTGACGGCTCGTTTGCTTTCGGTGTATTTGGGTTCAAAAGCCGGTTCAATAGTTATCGGCTCACGTTTTTGCTGGATTTCAGCATCAATTTTGCGAATTTCTTCACGGTGATGTTTGGCTTTTTTGCCGATTCGCCAGTCATTCAAATGCTCAAATTTCAATTTCAGCCACATGATAAACTCTAAAGTCATTTTACCCACCCAATCGGTGAATTTAATCCACGACATTCCGGTGAACAAAGTTGTGCCAGCCAGAAAAATAGCACATAGAATCAGCGTCGCACCGACCGTTCCCAAACTGGTAAACAATGTTTTGCCAACAACCTCACCAACAATTCCGCCACCGGTAAAAATAGCCTCTTTGGTGTCGATATACATGTATGCCAAGGCACAACCGGACAGCAAAGCAGAGACAAAACCACCGGCTTTGATGAGAGTGTCAAACCAACTGTTTTCAGTTGAAATTTTGTTGTTTTGGTAGATGTTCCAACCGACAAATACCAAGCCAATTGGAATCAGATAAGAAAGATAGCCAATGATATTGAGCAAAATATCGGCAATAACCGCACCATTGGAGCCACCGTAATTATGAATAACGTCGCTATTGGATGCCGAAAATGGACCGGAATCCTGAGGATGGTAACTAATGAGAGATATCAGAACATAAACCGCCAGAGGAATGATGAGAAATAAAAAACTCTCTCTAACTCTGCTACGTATATGTCCTGATACTTTACGTTCTGTCATGTGCTAATTATAGCAACAAACTTACAATAATGCAGGATGAACAATTTTACCGTTATCAACATTAATACCCTTAGCCAGAGACTCCACATCTCTCCAACCATCACGAGCCAATCTTTGTACATACGGCAAAATTGCCGCTGAGATTGCTTGAGTCGAAGTGCGTGGCACTGAGCCCGGCATATTTGTTACAGAAAAATGAGTCACACCGTGTTTAACGAATGTTGGGTTTTCCCAAGTTGTAGGTTTCGTTGTTGCAACACATCCGCCTTGATCGACAGAAATATCCGCAATCACTGAACCCGGTTGCATGTTTTTAACCATTTCTTCACTAATCACATGAGGAGCTTTTGCACCGGTGACCAAAACCGCACCAATCACCAAATCGGCTGATGCGACTTCTCTGGCAACAGTTTCTTCATAAGGATAAAGTGCGGTCACATTAGGACCTAAAGCCATCATTTCAGCCAAACGGTCTTGTCTTTTATCGAAAACAACCACATTCGCACCACCTTTGGCAGCCAACGCCGCAGAGTTTCCACCGGCAGCACCTGCACCTAATACCACAACTTTTCCTCTCTCTGTTGATGGCAAACCACCAAGCAAGACGCCTTTACCACCGGATGGTTGATGCAATAAATGCGTACCAACCTGAGTGGCAATCATACCGGCAATAATACTCATCGGGGCCAATAAAGGTAATGAACCATCAGCTTCTTCAACCGTTTCAAAAGCCACACCGGTCAAACCGATTTCCAGTAACTTTTCTGTCAATTCCGGCTCGGCTGCCAAATGCAAATAACAAAACAGCAAATGATTTTTACGCAGATATTTCAAATCACCGGCAATCGGCTCTTTAACTTTAACAATCATCTCACCGGTTGCATAAAGCTCTTCAGCATCTTTACAGATTTTCACACCGTGACTGGTGTAATCCTCATCACTAAAACCACTTTTAATCCCGGCATTGGTTTCGATATAAACATCATGTCCCGCATTCACCAAATCAGCGGCAGCCGCAGGAACGAGAGCCACACGGCCTTCCAGAGTTTTTGTTTCTTTAGGTATGCCTATACGCATTATTGTCCCCTTAATCGAAAGTATAAAAATGCAATATTTTATCCGATAAATGGTTCAGCGTATAAAAAAAAGTGATTTTAGGATATTTTATATTTATGTTTTCCTCTTGTTACTTTTGCTTGTACTAAAGTAACTCAAAAGTACACCCCAAGATTTCGGTCTAAAGACTTTCTTCGATACTCACCGTCATTCTTGACGACTATCGTGATAAATCTCTCCTTGATTTTTTTGTGCACGCAAAAAGTTTCATTAATGACTAGATTATCTCATCGCTCTTGCTAGAAGCCTTGTGGATCATAAGCATGGTAAAATCTCTATCCTGCCCTTTGGTTCCGCCTTCGCGGGAATGATGAGCTTGTAATTGGAGTACACTCCCAATCTTTGCATTTATCGCTTCAGTAATTCTTTAGATCAAGGCTGGAAGTGGGAGTTTATAATCTATAAATGATTAATTCAGATAAATTGGCAGCCTTATAAAAACAAAAACCCCGAAAGCAGAATCGGGGTTATATTTGATACAGAGATGACACTCAATCTTTGCATTTATCGCTTCAGTAATTCTTTAGATCAAGGCTGGAAGTGGGAGTTTATAATCTATAAATGACCACTTCCAAACGCAGAGATAGTGAATTAATGAAGATGATAAATCAAAGATTTACATCATGCCTGGCATTCCGCCCATTCCTCCCATACCACCCATTCCGCCCATATCTGGAACTCCGGAATCTTTGGCAGGAGCATCGGCAACCATACACTCAGTGGTGATCATTAAACCGGCAACAGATGCCGCGTTTTGCAAGGCTGTGCGTGTCACTTTAGCAGGATCGAGGATACCTGCTTTAATCATGTCAACATATTCGCCTTTGGCAGCATTGTAACCGTAGTTACCTTCACCGTTTTTAACATTGTTCACTACCACTGAAGCTTCTTCACCACAGTTATTGACGATTTGACGCAATGGCTCTTCCATTGTGCGTTTGGCAATCGCTATACCAACATTTTGGTCTTCATTATCACCTTTAAGGTCAGCAATTGCTGATAATGCACGAATCAATGCCACTCCACCACCGGGAACAACGCCTTCTTCAACGGCTGCACGAGTTGAGTGTAAAGCATCTTCAACACGGTCTTTCTTCTCTTTCATTTCAATTTCAGAAGCTGCACCGACTTTAATCACTGCAACACCGCCTGCTAGTTTAGCAACACGTTCTTGCAATTTTTCTTTATCGTAATCGGAAGTCGCTTCATCAATTTGTTTGCGAATTTGATTCACTCTGGCTTCAATGGATGAAACATCACCGGCACCGTCAATGATTGTTGTGTTTTCTTTGCTGATTTGAACACGTTTTGCAGTTCCCAAATCTTCGATTGTCACTTTATCTAAAGATAATCCAACTTCTTCAGAAATAACTGTACCACCAGTTAATACAGCAATATCTTCCAACATTGCTTTACGTCTGTCTCCAAAACCAGGAGCTTTAACTGCTGAAACTTTAACGATTCCACGCAAATTATTTACAACCAAAGTTGCCAAAGCTTCACCGTCGATGTCTTCAGCAACAATCAACAATGGTTTGCTGGCTTTAGCAACTGCTTCCAATGTTGGTAACAATTCACGAATGTTAGAAATTTTCTTGTCATGCAACAAAATATAAGGTGCATCTAATTCGGCTGTCATTGTGTCTTGATTCGTCACAAAATACGGAGACAAATAACCTCTGTCAAATTGCATACCTTCAACCACATCCAGTTCATTTGAAAGTCCTGAACCTTCTTCAACGGTTATCACGCCTTCTTTTCCAACTTTGTCCATTGCTTCGGCAATGATTTTTCCAACGCTTTCATCAGAATTTGCTGAAATGGTGCCAACTTGAGCAATTGCATTGCTGTCAGTACAAGGAACGGATAAGTCTTTAAGTGCTGAAACGGCTGTGGCAACTGCTTTGTCAATCCCGCGTTTCAAATCCATTGGGTTCATTCCTGCTGCAACCGCTTTCAAACCTTCACGCACAAATGCTTGAGCTAAAATTGTTGCAGTCGTTGTACCATCACCGGCAGCATCATTAGTTTGTGATGCCACTTCCTTGACCATTTGTGCACCCATGTTTTCGAATTTATCTTCCAATTCGATTTCTTTTGCAACAGATACACCGTCTTTAGTGATTGTTGGTGCACCAAAACTTTTATCCAAAACAACGTTTCTGCCTTTAGGTCCTAAAGTAACTTTAACTGCGTTTGCTAATATGTTCACACCACGTGCCATTTTCGCACGGGCGTCTTCTGAAAATAATACTTCTTTTGCCATTATACTTCTCTTTATCTTTTGTGGATTTACTCAATAACACCAATGATGTCTTCTTCTTTCATGTATAAAAATTCCTCACCGTCTGCTTTAAACTCGGTACCGGAATATTTTCCAAATAATACATGATCGCCAACTTTAACTTGCAAAGCACGAACATCACCATTTTCAAGAACTTTACCATTACCAACTGCAACGATTTCACCTCTTGAAGGTTTTTCTTTAGCAGCATCAGGAATGATAATTCCACCGGCTGATTTGGTTTCTTCAGCCATACGTTTAACTATTACACGGTCGTGTAAAGGACGAATTTTCATTTTTTTCTCCTTGTTATAGGTTGAAATGATTAAATAATAAAAGTTGGCAACAAAATGAGGCTAAATAACAATTATTCAAGGTGTAGAATAATATTTTTTGAATTAATTTTTTATTTCAGTAATAGACGCTTGGCATTGAGGACTACAACCAAAGAACTGATAGACATGCCTATCGCTGCCATCCAAGGTGCGAGATAACCCATAATTGCCAAAGGTGTGACACTGAGATTATAAAATAAAGCCCAAATAATATTCTGGCGAATAATTTTATTGGTTTTATTTCCTGTCAAAATCAGTGATTTAATGCTTGATAGAGAGCTTCCCATCATAATCATATCAGATGCTGCTCGTGCAAGTTGAGTCCCTTGATTGAAACTGATAGAAACATCCGCTTTCGCCAAAACCGGAGCATCATTAATTCCATCGCCAACCATAACCGTGGGCTGAGATTGCTGTTGAGAGGCGTGAATGAGATTAATTTTTTGTTCCGGTGTTTGCTCCGCATAAAACAGAGAAATATCTAAATTAGAAGCTGTTTTTGCAACCGATTCATGTTTATCACCACTCACTATTGCCAGTTGATAACCTTTACTTTGCAGATATTTGATTTGATTTTTGCTGTCATGACGAAGTTGATTATCTAGTTCAAAAGCAGCTATTGCATGATTGTTTTTATACAAATAAACAAGTGTGTACTGTGTGAGGATTTGATGATTGTTTTCACCACACCACTCTTTATTACCGGCTTTATATTGAATTCCATCAATTTTCGCCATTACACCTTGTCCTGATTTGTTTTCAAATTCAGCAACTTGGATTTTCGGGTTGTAATAATCATTAAATGCTGAAGCAATCGGATGTGAGCTTTCATGCTCCAGGGCTGCGGTCAATTCTAAAATTTCAGTGTCCGATTTATCACTCAAATTATGGACTTTTACCAATGACATTGTTGGTTCTGTGAGTGTTCCTGTTTTATCGAAGAACCAATTTTTAACTTTTGAAACTTTTGTAATCGCATCCAAACTTCGACTAAGTATTCCTTGTTTCATCAGTTTCACACTCGCTGCCGTCAAAGCCACCGGAGTCGCCAAAGACAATGCGCAAGGACAGGTTGCCACAAGAACTGATAAAACAATCAACATGGTTTTGTCTGGTGCATAAATACTGTAATAAATTGCGGTCAAAGTTGCGATAATAAGAACAATTGCCACAAACCATGCCGCTATCTTATCCACCAGCAATAATGTTTTTGGCTTTTGTAATTGTGCATTTTCAAGCAACTGGCTCAATCCTGCCAAAATGGTGTCATCACCAATGGCAGTTGATTTAATCAGAATTTCTCCGTCTGTTAACAGGCTTCCTGCCATTACTTCATTGTCGATTTGCTTAGCGATTGACTTTGATTCACCGGTAATCATGGACTCATCCACTTTTCCACTCCCTGAAATAATTTGTCCATCTATAGCAACAATTTCACCGCTTTTGACTTTTAAAATATCGCCTTTTTTAATTTGCTCAAGGGGCATTAACTCTTCAGTATCAGCACTAAAACGCATCACACTTGTTGGAATCATATTGCCCAAGGCTTCATTAGCACTCATTCCCTGATGCCGAACGGTCATCTCAACAAACCGCCCTGCTAATAAGAAAAAGATGAACATCACCATAGAGTCGTAATAAATGGTTTCGCCGTTATTGGTCAGAACATTCCATGTACTGGCAAAATAAGCCAATGACATTGACAAAGCCACCGGCACATCCATGCCGAGATGTTTGTTACTCAAATCTCGAAAAGCATTCTGCAGGAAAGTTTTCCCCGAATAGAAATAAACCAACGTTGCTACCAAAAGGCTAACAAGCACGAAAAAGCGATATATTTTTTCATCAATTCCGTGATATTCACCGCCGTAAATCGGCACGGACAATGTCATGATAAACATCATACCTAAACCAGCGACGATTAAACGCTTTAACGCACTTCTGCGTTCGGCAATGCTTTGGTTGTCGCTATTTTTATCTTTGCTGAGTGTAGGCTTATAACCCAAACGATTGATTGCCGATAAAATTTCGCTTAGTTTTATTTTTTCAGCATCAAATTCAGCCTGAAGAACTTTTGTGATGGTGTTTAATCTCACATCAAATATGCCAATCAATCCTCTTAGATGTTTATCAATCAACCAGCCACAAGCACTGCAATACATGCCTTCGAGGTTGATGGAGACTTTATAATGATTGTCTTTTAGCTGAGTAACAAAAGAATCGAAATTGACCGGCTCGTCATAAACTTGCCACTTTTTTTCCGCAACTTCAGCTTTTGACGCCGGAAGCGAATCGCCGCGATATTCGTAAAAGTCACAATAACCCTGTTCGTCAATAAATTCCGCAACAGCTTTACAACCGTGGCAACAGACTGCTTTGCTCTCACCACCAATTTTTGCCAGGATCTTAACATTGTCAGGAATCTTTTCGTGACAGTGAAAACAAGCCTTTTCAGACATTCTTAATTGCTGTTTCCTTGTTCTGTTTTATCAGAATCAACCGGAGTGATAATTTTTGATGAATGTCTGTTATGTTGAATGACATCGGGAGAATGTTTGGCTGCAATCACCAGAGTGATTATTGATGCTACAACCGCTGTTAACGGTAGTGCCATAACAAACCAGACCATTGGTATTTTGTACCAAGGTCTGGATTCATTTTGTGTGTTATTTCTTTGGTCCAAAGTATTTTGTCTCCTCTGTAACAACTGTGCTTTCATCACCTACAACGTGAATTTTCAATTCAATATTTTGAATATGTCTCGTCACATTTGCAGTTTTTGCTCTGACTTTAACCGGCAGACTCAAAACCTCACCCGGAGGTAACTGTCTGTCTTTATAATTATCATCAACAACAACCTCTAATCCCCCTTCGATTCCTTCTGCTGAGACAATATATTGTTGTGGCTGATCGCCTTTATTCATTATTTTCAGTTTATAAACATTCTCAATTGTCTGAGAGTCCACAACCCTGAAAAATGTATTTCGATCTCTTAACACGTCAACCGCTATGCTTTTACGATGTAACAATGTATAAGAGAACAATCCTATCATTATACTTAAGGCTACCATATACAGAACCATTCTCGGTCTGAAAATTCGTGTTTTCTTACCTTGAAGTTCGTGTTCTGTTGTGTATCGAACCAAACCCGGTTCTTTACCAATACTTATCATGACTTCATCACAAGCATCAATACATGCCGCACAAGCAATACATTCGTATTGTAATCCGTCACGAATATCAATCCCTGTCGGGCAAACCTGTACACACATGGTACATTCAATACAATCTCCGACATTTTCGATCTCTTCTCTACGTTTTTTCCCTGCGGCACGAGGTTCTCCTCTGGCAACATCATATGATACTATTAATGTATCTTTATCAAACATCGCACTTTGGAATCGTGCATAAGGACACATGTGCGTACATACTTGTTCCCTTAAGAAACCCGCATTTCCATAAGTCGCTAAACTATAAAAGAAAATCCAGAATGTTTCCCAAGAACCTAGATTCCACTCAAGTACCAGATACCATAGTTCTCTAATCGGGGTAAAGAAACCGACAAATGTAAAGCCTGTCCACAAAGCCAGAATAATCCAAAGCAGAATTTTTAATCCCCGGCGACGAATTTTATTAAAATTCCATGGCTGTTTATCTAACTTTAATCGTTTATTGCGATCACCTTCAACCCAATGCTCTATTTGTACAAACAATTCTGTCCAAACAGTTTGGGGGCAAGCATATCCACACCATAGTCTTCCTGCCAATGCGGTAAAAAAGAAAAGGGAAAATGCAGCTATAATCAACAGCCAGGAAAGGAAAATAAAATCCTGAGGCCAAAATGTTATTCCAAAAATATAGAATTTCCTAGCAGGCAAATCAAATAATACTGCCTGATGTCCATCATAATTCAACCATGGCAAGAAATAAAAAATACCAAGTAGAGTAAAAAGAGATAACTTTCTTAATCTCGAGAAAAAACCATTTATCTCACGAGGGTGAATTTTCTTTCTGGATTGATATAGTTCAATTCCAAGTGGTTGTTTATCTTGACTCATAGTTTTTGATAATATATTTTGATTAAAAATTACAAAACTGCCAAATCTATATAAGTTTGATTTGGCAGTTTACTCTTTGTTAAAGCCTTTCGCTTTAGTTTTAATCGTCCTCTTTGGGTCGAGTTCTTTGTGCGAGTTTTGTTCTGGGTAATACCATCACAATCCCGACAAGGAATGTTGCGACAAAAGAAAACACCCAGAAAAATACAAATCCAAAGGTATAACCTTGTGTTGCAGAAACCTCGACACTCCATGTTGAAAGTTGCAGCAAAAGTTGCGGATCAAAAATGGCAAAGAAAACCATTGTTTGTGCAGCCGCTACTAAAAATGAAGTCCAAAGAACGACAGCCAAGCGTCTGTAAAATATACGCTTAAGCTGTCTTTCATTAAAACTGATATCTTTATCGTTATTAGTCATTGCTTAGTGAATATACATAGGCGCCAAGAACTTTTATACTATCCTTATCAAGCAATTCACCGTGTGCCGGCATTTTACCTGATAAACCTTGCATAATCGCTGTTTCAACAATTCCGGAATCATAAGAGTGCAACCAGGTGTTGTCTGTCAGGTTAGGAGCACCAAACATATAATTACCTTTCGCATCCGCACCGTGACATGATGAACAGAACATGGCGAATTTCTTTTGACCTTCTGCTGCTAATTCTACATTCTGAGACTTATCAGTAAAGCTCTTAACATAAGCCGCAACTTGTTTAACACCTTCATCACCTAGAGCAGCACCCCAAGGTGGCATGATACCATTACGACCAGCTGTAATTGACTGAATAATTGTGTCAGGATCACCACCGTATAACCAGTCATTATCTGTCAGGTTTGGAAAACCAACCGCACCCTGAGCATCAGAACCATGACAAGTACTACAATGGTTAGCAAATAACCTTTCACCAATTTCCATCGCTTTAGTGTCTTTCACCATTTCAGTGACAGGTTTGTTGATAAATGTACTGAATAACTCAGCTCTTTTTGCCATCACATCTTTATTTTCATCTTCCCATGAGCTGAAACTAGTCCAGTTTAGTGTTCCTTTATAGTTACCCATGCCCGGATACAATGTTAAATACCCGATAGAAAATACGATTGTTAAGATAAAAAGATATAACCACCACTTTGGAAGCGGATTGTTATACTCTTTTAAATCATCATCCCAAACATGACCTGTTGTATCGCCATCTTTGTGCTCGTCAGACTGCATTCTAGATGAAGTGAATAGCAACCATAAATAGCCAACAATATGGGCTGCTACCAATACGATAATATATATACTCCAACCACTACTCATGTCCATTTTGCTCACCTTTCTCTAATGTTTCAAAATCATCTTCCAATGGAAGATTTGATAAATGTTCAAATTCAACCTTTCTTTTGTCACTCCACGCCCATGCAACAATTGCAAAAAACAGTATCATCATGACAATTATAAATATGCCATTAATCACTTGTAGCTCCTTGGGATTGAAGTTCCCAGAACTTGTAAATAAGCAATCACGGCTTCAAGTTTGGTTTTTCCTTCAACATCAGCTTTTGCACTTGCAAGTTGTGCATCTGTATAAGGATGTCCAAACCAGTCTTTCAAGGTTTTCATACCGGCAGCCACTTGCTCAGCATCAACAGTTTGTTCTGCCAACCAAGGATAACCTGGCATATTTGACTCAGGAACCACTGAGCGAGGATCCATTAAGTGATACTCATGCCACTCATCGGAGTATTTTCCACCAACTCTGTGCAAATCAGGACCAGTTCTTTTTGAACCCCATTGGAATGGTCTGTCATAAACAAACTCACTTGCCATTGAGTAGTGCCCATATCTCATAGTTTCATCAACGAACGGACGAATTTGTTGAGAATGACAGTTGTAACAACCTTCTGAAATATAAATATCACGTCCTGCTAATTGAAGAGCAGTGTAAGGTTTTAGATTTGGATGAGGTTCAACAACGCTTGCTTGAAACATCAGTGGCACAATCTCAACAAGACCCGCAAAACTGACGACAATTGCAATCAACACACCCATCAACCCAATATTTTTCTCTAGTTTTTGATGTTTCATGCTGCTTCTCCTGAAACTTTGTCTGATTTAATAGTTTTAATTACATTGTACAGCATAATGAACATGCCACTGAGGAACATTGTTCCACCCAAGAAACGTGCAATGTAATACGGATATGTCGCTTTAATGCTTTCTATGAATGAGTAAACAACACTACCGTCAGCATTAATATCTCTCCACATCAAACCTTGCATCACACCGGCAATCCACATTGAAGCGATGTACAAAACGATACCAAGTGTTGCAATCCAGAAGTGAACATTAATTAGTTTCGTTGAGTACATTGATTTTCTACCCCAAAGTTTTGGAATCAATACATACAACGAACCAATTGTCATTAACGCAACCCAACCCAAAGCACCAGAGTGAACATGACCTACAGTCCAATCAGTATAGTGAGATAACGCATTAACTGTTTTCACAGACATCATCGGACCTTCAAAAGTTGACATTCCATAGAATGACAATGAAACAATCAAAATTTTGATTATTGGATCATCACGCAATTTATGCCAAGCACCAGATAAAGTCATGATACCGTTAATCATACCACCCCAGGAAGGTGCTAACAGGATCAATGAGAAAACCATACCCAAAGATTGTGCCCAATCAGGTAATGAAGTGTATTGCAAATGGTGTGGACCTGCCCACATATAAGAAGAAATCAATGCCCAAAAGTGAACGATTGAAAGTCTGTATGAATAAACCGGTCTTTCAGCTTGCTTAGGTACGAAGTAATACATCATTCCCAAGAAACCGGCTGTCAGGAAGAACCCAACTGCATTGTGACCATACCACCATTGAACAAGCGCATCAACAGCACCAGGATATACTGAGTATGACAAATGCCAGTTTACCGGAATCTGTAAATTGTTTACGATGTGGAGCAACGCAATGGTAATAATAAACGCTGCATAGAACCAGTTCGCAACATAGATGTGTTTCTCCTGCCTTTTAACAATTGTTCCAAAGAACACAATGGCATAAGCAACCCAGACGATTGTCAAAAAGACATCAATCGGCCAAATTAACTCAGCATACTCTCTACTTTGTGTGTAACCAAATGGAAGTGTCAAGGCCGCCGCAACAATGATTAATTGGAACGCCCAAAAAACAAAAGATGCCAATTTGGGAGCAAACAACTCTGCTTTACAAGTTTTATGTGCCACATAGAACGAAGTACCTATTAAAGCATTTCCACCAAAAGCAAAAATCACGGCATTGGTATGTAGTGGTCTCAAACGGCTGTATGTTAAAAATGGAATATCAAAATTTAACGCCGGCCAAGCCAATTGTGCCGCGATAAAGACGCCAACAAGCATGCCAACAATGCCCCACATAATGGTGACAATGGCAAACTTTTTGACAATTTCATCAGTAAAGTTAGTTTTCATTTATTACCCTCGCATTTATAATCTTGGTCGCCCATTATATGAAATAAGCAACCCTCGTATATTGACTTTAGTCAATTTTTGGATTTATGGATATTTTTAACCATTATTTTTCAATAATTTTTCGACTTATGCCATAATTAACTCATTGTCATTCAGGTATATAAAATTGCCAAGCTATCAAAATCATAAATTAGAGCAATTTCAAAATAAAGTTGTTGGTAAATTATCACGTTGTGAGAAGTGTGCTGTCAGTTCTTTATGTTTACCAACCGGTTTATCAAGATCAGAACTAATTGATTTAGAGTCAATGATTTCCGCCTCTCAAATTGTTGATAAAAACAGCCAGCTTTTTTCTATCGGAGAAAAATTCAACGCTTTATACATCGTTCACTCAGGAATGTTTAAAACTACATCGCTTGATGAGAATGGTAAGGAAAGAATCCTCAATTTTCATCTTCCCGGAGAAATTATGGGATTAGATGGAATTTATGATGAGACCTTTCAGTCAACAGCTTCCGCTTTAACTATGAGTTCATATTGTAAAATTTCATTTAATAATTTCCTCGAAATATCAGAAGATTACCCGGTTCTGCAGGCAAATCTTTTAAAAGTGATGAGCCGTGAGCTCTACAGCTGTAAGAAAAATCATATTGATATTGGTAGTAAATCTAAATTAGCTTTATTTATTAAGACTATTTCACAAAGATTCAAGATTCGCGGTTATTCAGAAGACGAATTCTTCTTACCAATTTCTCAAAGAGATATTGCCAGTTATCTTGGAATGGCTGAAGAAACATT